>NZ_JBHYKH010000147.1:0-17954 GCF_042741275.1 Streptomyces sp. NPDC058964 | reverse complement strand
GTCTGTGGACCTGCCCGCTAAGCACGACGTTGGGGCCATGATCTTCGAGGCTCGCGCCAAAGTGGCTGGCTAAAGTCGCGGAGCCGACCGCCCCAGCCACGACGTGTTCTGACCTCATGTCCGTGTGCTTGCCTCTTGGGCGGGAGCGGGCGGCCAGCGGTGCCGAGCGGGGCGGAGACATGAGCGCGGGCGCCGCTGGCCGCCCGCGCCCGCCCGGAGGAGCGAAGCGACGACGGGTGCTTGATGAAGTAGGGAAAGTTCTACCGCGCTCCGAGATCGCGGCTGACGGTTGTCCCCCCACGGACCTAAGCTGACCATTGCATAGCCGTGGAGTAAGGGTCAGAGAGGAGCGTGCCCACCGGATGGGACCGAAGTCAGAGCGGGTCTACCGCACGATCCGTGAGTGGATCTCGACGGGGAAGTACTTGCCTGGCTCCAAGATCCCATCTGAGCGGACGCTGTCCGAAGAGCTGGGCATCGGCCGCACTGCTCTGCGCCAGGTGCTGGCAAAGCTGGTCTCCGAGGGCTTCATCGAGGTGCACGGCCGTAGCTCCTACCGGGTGCCCGATCGGTCAGTCAGCACCAAGGCGCCGGCGGACCTTGAGCCCTGGCAGATCCATGGCGAGCGGACCCTCTACGACAACCGCTGGGTGAAGCTCAGTCTCGTCGACGTGGAGCCCCCGGGAGTCGAGCGCTTCGAACACCACGTTGTGAAACTGCATCATGTGGCTATTGCTGCCGTCGTCGACGATCAGGACCGTGTCCTGATGCTGTGGCGCTATCGCTTCGTTCCCGATGCCTTCGGCTGGGAGCTGCCGGGCGGCATCGTCGATGACGGTGAAGATCCCTTGCAGGCAGCGCTACGCGAGGTTGAGGAAGAGACCGGTTGGCGTCCGGACTCCCTTGCGCATGTGGTTACTTACCAGCCCATGGTGGGGATGGTCGACTCACCCCATGAGATTTTCGTCGGTAAGGGGGCCAAGCTCGTAGGCGAGCCGACTGACCATGAAGAGGCTGGCCACATCGCATGGGTGCCTCTGTCTGACATTCCTGGGCTCATGGAACGCGGTGAGCTCATGGGCTCCGGCACGCTTGTTGCGCTCCTGCACGTCCTGTCGTCGCGCGGTGCCGGCACTTCTCCTACAACCGCTGCGTGAGCTGTTCGATCCGGCGCCGATGACGCACTGATCCTGTTCGGCTCGCTATCAGACGGGCCTGGCGTAGGTGCTCGTGGGCCTGGTCGTACTCGCCGCGGGCCAAGTGCGCCTGCGCAAGATCGCAGCGCAGTCCTGCGGATGCTCGTATGAAAGTGGGGTCGGCGGTGTCGAGCGCCGAGTAAAGGCTGCCTACGGCTTCGTCGTCGCCGATCAGCGCAAGTGCGTTGCCGCGCCACCTTGTGAGGTGGCCTTCGTTCAGGAAGATGCTCAGCATGTCCGGGTCGCGGGCCTCGTCTCCCGGCGGCAGGCATCGCGTCGCATTCTCCAGTGCCCGCCGGCACTCGTCGGGCATGCCAGCTCGGGCGCAGATCTCGGCTTCTGCTGCGTACAGCCAGGCGGCGAGCCGCGGTGACATCGCCTTGCCGCCGAGTCGCTGCGCATCGCGTATCAACTGGACTGCCATGGGCGCACGCCCCGCGTCGCAGAGCACGTAGGCCTGCTCCGCCGTGGCGTGTGCGAGGTACATCGGCTCGTCCGCCTCTTGGGCTGCACGCTTGCCCAACTCGTAATGGCGCCAGGCGCGTTCGACTGCTCCGACGTCGAGAGCTTGCCACGCGGCGAGAGTCGCTGCCCCGGCCAACGCGCGAGCGACTGGACGTCGGGTCTCTGGCAGTACAGCGAACGTCAGAGCGTCCTCAAGTGTCCCCAGGTGGGCGGTCATCTGGTCGACCAGACTTGCGGCCCCCATCTGGCGGTCCATGGTCCTGAAAAGCTCAGTCTGGTCCATGAAGGTCTTCACCATGGTCAGACTGACGCTGCGGGCCGCATCGATCCGGCCTAGGAGCTCGTCGTATCCGTCTGCCGTAGGTGTTGGCGTCAAGGTGGCTGTCGCGCCGCTCAGTTCGTCGTCCGTGACGCCGAGCAGGGCGCGCAGTATCTTCGCGTATCGGGCCGAGATCGGGCGACGGTTGTTCTCCCATTCAGAGACGTACACGCGCAGGCTGGTCGTTGATGCGACGGTGAGCATGTGCTCGCGCGCATAGCGCTCGATCTCGCGGACCAGTCGCTCTTGCGACCACTCGCGTGCACTCCTCGCTGACTTCAGACCGTTCGTCACCTCGCGCCGCCCTGCCTCGGTTGCAAGTCCCAATTGCAGCATGCCTCACATCGATGCAGGTCGGGAGGGGTTAACGCGACAGGTGTTAACCCCTGTTGTCTACCGCCCTCTTGGTGGAGACGGTTCTCTAGAACCGTCGCAGTAAGGCGAGTTGAAGCGCCAGGCCAGCGACACCGCTTGACATCTGGTGCGCACCAGATGCAACCTACTGGTGCGCACCAGTTTGAAGTGCAAACGCCTGCGGCATTGCTGCGGGCCTCGCCAACCGCACAGGAGCGGCGACCCACCGCCAAGCAAGTACGCCGCTCCCGTCCCTCTGAAAGGGAGTTCCATCATGCGTCAGATTCCCGTGGACACCTCCGCCGCGACCGTGATGGTCGCCAAGGCCCCTCAGCCGAAGGTGAAGGACCGCCGTACCGGCGAGATCGCCACCGACATGGAGACCGGCGCGAAGCTGATGACCGTGGACGTGATGTTCGCAGCCAACGACGAGGTGGAGATCCTGTCCATCACCGTCCCGGAGCCGGGCATCTCCGGTGAGCTGGCCATGGGCACCCCGGTGGCGCTCACGGGCTTGATCGCCCGGCCGTGGGAGAACGACTTCAACGGCCAGAAGCGGCACGGCATCGCCTTCCGCGCCGTCGCGGTCACGTCCCTGGTCGCCGCCGCCTCGAACTCCAAGGCTGCCTGATCATGACCACCTTCACGGTCGCTCTGGTGCTGGTCGTCGCTACTGCGGGTCTCCTGCGGTGGCGGCGCCCCGCCTGGTACTGGATGACCTTCGGCGTCACCCTCGCAAGCCTGCGGGTCCTGGTCCGCTACGCCTCCGTCATGGACGCCTGCGGCCTGACGGTCCCGCCCTCGCGCTGGCGCCTGGCCCTGGCCCGGCTCACCAACCGGCCCGTCCCGGCCCCTCGTCCGCCGCGCATCCTGCGCTTCCGGCCGACTAGGACCGGCCTGGTCCTGCGGCTGGGCCTGCGCCCCGGACAGGACGCCTTCGACGTCGCCGCCGCCTCCGACCGGCTGCGCCACTCCTTCTCCATGTACGGCGTCACCTCGCGTGAGGTGCGCTCCGGTGTCGTGGAAGTGCGGATGACCGGCTACGACGTCCTCAAGCGCGTGCAGATGCCCGCCAAGGTCGACACCCGCCCCATGCGGGTCCCGGTCGCCCTGCGCGAGGACGGCTCGGTGCACTACCGCGACTACCGCGCCGTCCCGCACGCCCTCACCCTCGGCGCCACCGAGTCGGGCAAGTCCGTCTACCAGCGCAACCTGGTCGCCGGGCTCGCCCCGATGGACGTCGCCCTGGTCGGCATCGACTGCAAGCAAGGAGTGGAGCTGTTCCCTCTGGCCCGCCGGTTCTCCGCCCTGGCCGACAACCCCGACACCGCCGCCGACCTCCTCGACGCACTCGTGTCCCGCATGGAAGGCGTCTACCAGCTCATCCGCGCTGAGCAGCGCATCACGTCCGCCGTCGCGGACGCCGAGATAGCCGCCGACATCTGGGATCTGCCCGACCACCTGCGGCCGGTGCCGGTTGTGGTCCTGGTCGACGAGGTCGCCGAACTGGCCCTGTTCGCCAGCAAGGAGGAGGAGAAGCGGCGCGATCGCATCATCACTGCCCTGGTCCGCCTCGCCCAGCTCGGCCGCGCGGCCGGCATCTACCTGGAGATCTGCGGGCAGCGCTTCGGCTCCGAACTCGGCAAGGGCATCACGATGCTCCGCGCCCAGCTCACCGGCCGCACCGCCCACCGCGTCAACGACGAAACGAGCGCCAACATGGCCTTCGGCGACATCTCCCCGGACGCCGTCCTGGCCGCCATCCAGATCCCCGCCGAACTGCGCGGCCTGGCCATCGCCGGGGACTCCACCGGCGGCTGGCACCGCATCCGCGCCCCGCACACCTCCCTGCGCCAGGCCGTGAACACCTGCAACCGGCACGCCGACCGCACCCCCGCCCTGCCCGAACTGGCTCCCTACCGGCCTGAGTTGGCCGGCACCACTGAGGCCCCGGTGCGCCTGTCCAAGGCCGCTCCCGTCACCGCCTGACGTCCCCCACTTCACGGTCGGCGCGACCGCCCCTTCGCGCCAGGTCCCTACCCCTGCCATGCCTGATGAAGGGAGAACCCCCGCCATGTGCCCCGACTGCGAGGACTTCGCCCGCACCGTCCTGCTCCTGGGCCAGCTCGCCCTCTACGCCGACACCACCGATGCCGACCTGGACTTCGTCGACATCGTCAGCCCCTCTCTGGCCGCCTCGCTCCCCAAGCCGCCGAGCGGGGAGGAGTCCTGATGGCCGCCCGCCACGGCCTGCGCGTCGACGCCGTCCTGGTCCAGGCCGTCATCGCCGGAGCCCTGTCCTTCGCCCACCTGCACGACCTGGCCGCCGCTGCCGGACAGGACGGCTGGAAGGCCTGGGCCTACCCGATCTCGGTGGACCTGCTCCTGGTCGCCGCCTGGCGACGACTGCGCTCCGAGGGCCCGTCCCGGCTGGCCTGGTGCTGGTTCCTCATCGCCCTGGTCGCCTCGCTGGGCGCCAACATCGCCACCGCCGGATTCCTCGACCTGGACCAGCCGCCCGCCCTGCTCCGCCTCGGCATCGCCGGATGGCCCGCCCTCGCCTTCCTCGGCGGCACCCTCCTCGCCCACTCCGCCGAACACCGGCTCTCCAATGCGCCGGAATCGGCCCCGGTCCCGGAATCCGAGAACTCGGATGACCGCGAACCGGCTTCCGAACCCGTACCGGCCCCGGAGCCTGTCCCGGCCCCGGTCGAGGAACCGCCGGCACTTCCGCCCGCCGACCCGGCGCCCGCGGTTCCCGCCGTCCTCGTCGACCACGCCCGCAAGGTCGCCGCCGACTACCGCGACCGCACCGGCGCCCCGATCGACACCGACACCCTCCGCGCCCGCCTCGGCGTCCCGCCCCACCTCGCCGACGCCATCGCCGCCCAACTCGCCTGACCCGGAAGGAACGACAGATGACCTCCGACCCCGCCGACCTGACCGCTGCCGACTACCTCGAGGGTGCCCGCGAGATGACCGCCGCCGACCGGCCCTACCTCGCCCACCTGCTCGCCGAGGAAGCCGCCCAGCGCACCCCCGACCCGGCCACCGCCGCCGGTATCCGCGCCACCTTCCCCGACCCCACCGTCACCCGGAAGGACTGACCGTCATGCCCGCCCGCGACCACTTCCACTCCGTGATGCGGATCGGCCCCGTGCAGATCGGCACCCACCGCGACCGCCACGGCCACACCGCGCACGCCGCCGTCTGCACCGCTGACCGCTGCGGCTGGTCCGCCGACTACTCCAGCCAGAGCGCCGCCCAGCTCGCCGCCCGCACCCACCGCTGCCGCGTCCGCTAGGAGACACCCGTCATGCAGGTCCCGCTCTGGTTCGCGCTCGCCGTCGTCGGCTACCTCGGCGTCAAGTTCCTCCGCCCGCCCTGGTGGCTCGTCGCCGTCCTCCTCCTGGGCGGCTACCTCCTCGCCGACAGCGTCCTGGCCCCCGCTATCGACACCGCCCTGACCAAGTAACCGCGAAGGGAGAACCGCCATGCTCCGCCCGAAGATCCCCACCATGCCCAACCCGACCGGGCTCATCACCCCGCCCGCCGTCGTCGAGCCGACCACCGTGGTCCAGCACCACCAGTCGCCCGCCCCGGCCCCCCAGGTCTCCTCCCGGCCCACCGTCCAGCTCACCCCGGGCTCGGTGCTGGCCCTCGTCGGCGGCGGTACGGCCGTGGTCCTGGTCGTCGGCGCCGTGCTGGTCTCGATGCTCCTGGCCGTCGCCATCACCGGCGCATCCGTGGCCGTCTGCGCCCTGGTCATCCGCTCACTGATCACCGCCGACGTCAAACGCCGCTGAACGGTCCCAGGGGTGACGCACAAGCCGCCAAGCACGCCGCCGCTCCTGGGACCGGGCTCTGCCCAACCAACCGCCATCGCCAAGGGACAACGTCATGGATCTGCACATAGCCGCCAGCATCGTGCCGTTACTCGGCTGGGCCGTACACGGAGGCATCCTCACCCGCCGTCTCGCCTCCGCCCGCCGTGACCCGCTCACCGGCCTGCACACCCGCGCCGGATGGGCCGCCCGCGCCGAACACCTCATCCGCCGGCACCCGAACGCCGCCGTGCTCCTGGTCGACCTCGACCACTTCAAGACCCTCAACGACACCCATGGCCACGCCGCCGGGGACGCCGCCCTGGTCGCCACCGCCGACCGGCTGCGCGCCTGGTGCGGTCACAACGGCACCGCTGGTCGCCTGGGCGGGGACGAATTCGTCGCCGTCGTCCGGGACCTGGCCGCCGCCGATCTCCACCGACTCACGGTCGCGCTTCACGAGCCGCTGCCCTATGAGGGACGGTCGCTTCCGCTGGCTGCCTCGATCGGGGCCTGCTCGGTCGCCGAGCTGCCGGTGCGCACGCTGCCCGATGCGCTCGCCGCCGCCGACGCGGCCATGTACGCGGCCAAGGGCCGCACCCGCCGAGGCTCCCGGACCACTCGCTGAAAGGCCGCCGGGTGGCGCACAAGCCGCCAAGCACGCCGCCACCCGGGGCCGTTCCTTCCAACCGCAATCGAAAGGAACCACCATCATGGCCCACCGCACTTCGCCCCCGCCGAGGATCTGCCCGGCCTGCGACGGCTTCGCCTCCGTCGCCGTCACCCTCGGCGGCCGCGACCGGAACGGTCACCTGCGCACCATCACCGCGCACTGCCCGGCCTGCAACGGCCTCGGCATCGCCCGCACCCGCCCCCACCGGGAGGGTGCCCGTGCTTGAGCAGCTGCTCGACCGTGCCACCCTCGGCGACCTGCTGAGGGTGGCTTCGGCCGATGACTTCGACCGCTGGCACGAGCAGATCCGCCGCACCGGCGGCTGCTCCGACCCCATCCACCTGACCGGCTGGACCCTCACCAAGGACAAGACGACCGGCGAGACCCTGCACCACTACTCCACCGAGAACGAGCCCGGCGGACGGCTCCGCCTCGCCTGCGGCAACCGCCGGGCCTCCCGCTGCCCGTCCTGCGCCTGGACCTACGCGGGCGACACCTACCACCTCATCCGCGCCGGGCTCGCCGGGGACGACCGACGCGACATCCCCGCAACCGTCCGCGACCACCCCCGCGTCTTCGCCACCCTCACCGCCCCCTCCTTCGGCCGCGTCCACAACCGCCCCGACACCGGCGTCTGCCGGTGCGGCACCCATCACCCCGCCGACGATCCCGTCCTCGGCACCGCCCTCGACCCGGAGACCTACGACTACGCGGGCGCGGTGCTGTTCAACAACCACGCCGGGCAGCTCTGGCAGCGCTTCACCAACCGCCTCCGCCGAGAGATAGCCGCCCGCGCCGGCCTCACCCAGCGGGAGTTGAAGGACGCCGCCCGGCTCTCCTACGGCAAGGTCGCCGAGTTCCAGAAACGCGGGGCCCTGCACTTCCATGCGGTGATCCGCCTCGACGGCCCGGACGGCCCCGACACCCCACCGCCCGCCTGGGCCACGGTCGAACTGCTCACCGACGCCATCCGGGCCGCCGCCGCACACTCCTACACCTCGGTCTCCGTCCCGGCCGCCGACGGCCAGTCCGCCCGGACCTTCCGCTGGGGCACCCAGCTCGACGTCCGCCCGGTCAAGGCCTTCGGCGACGGCTCCGACATCACCGAACAGGCCGTCGCCTCCTACGTCGCCAAGTACGCCACCAAAGCCGCCGAGAACACCGGCACCCTCGACCGCCGCATCGGCGAACTCTCCGAACTCGACCGCCACCACGTGCCCGACCACACCCGCCGACTGATCGAAGCCTGCAAACTGCTCGACCCGCTCTATCCGGACCGGCGCCTGTGGGCCTGGGCGCACATGCTCGGCTTCCGGGGCCACTTCTCCTCCAAGTCCCGCCGCTACTCCACCACCCTCGGGGCCCTCCGCCAGGCCCGCGCCGACTACCGCGCCGCCCAGGAACACGCCGCCCTCGGCCTCCACGACCAGGAGCCGGACACCGTCCTGGTCCTCGCCGACTGGCAGTACGCGGGCCACGGCCACACCCCCGGCGAATCCGTCCTGGCCGCCACCATCGCCCGCGACCTCCAACTCAACCGCGAAACCGCCCGCGAAGCCCTACGCGACCAACTCGCCGACGAAAGGGAGTGCTGACCTTGGCCTCGCAGTTGCCGAACCGGTTCCTGACCCCTGAGGACCTGGTCGAGATGTTCGAACTCCCCAGCGTTGAGACCGTTTATCAATGGCGGCGCAAGCGCACCGGTCCCCGCGGCTTCCGCGTCGGCCGGCACCTGCGGTTCGACCCGAACGACATACGTGCGTGGGTGGACTCGCAGCTCGGGAAGGCGGCCTGATGGCTGGTCACATTCAGGATCGCTGGTACCGGGCCGAGATCACGCCAGGCGGCAAGGCCATCCGCGTCAAGACCGACCGCTACGGCACCGGCATGCGCTACCGCGCCCGCTACATCGGCCCGGACGGCACCGAGAAGTCCAAGAGTTTCCCCGACCGACAGAAGCGGCTGGCTGAACAGTGGCTCGTTCAAATCGAGGCGGACATGTCGCGCGGGCAGTACATCGATCCGCGTGCTGGTCGGCTGACTGTGAGGCAGCACGCTGAACGGTGGCTCGCGTCGCTCACCATGGACCCCGGTACCTTCGTGGGCACCGAGATGCGCATTCGCTTGCACGTGCTCCCGTACCTGGGCAGCCGTACGCTCGGCTCGCTCCGGCCCACCCATATTCGTGAGTGGCTGCGGAAGCTGGAGGACGGGGGAGTGGCGCCCGCCTACCAGCGGGTCATCTTCGCAAACCTCGGCACCATGCTCACGGCTGCCGTGGATGATCGCCTCATCTCGCACAACCCTTGCCGTTCGTCGTCGGTTCGGGCGCCCAAGGTGGACCCGCGTCGGATCCTCCCGTGGTCGCGTCAGCGCGTCCTTGCGGTGCGCTCCGCACTGCCAGAGCAGTACCAGCCCATGGTGGACGTCGCCGGTGGGTGCGGCCTGCGTCAGGGCGAGGTCTTCGGGTTGGCGGTCGAAGATGTGGACTTCATCGAGGGCCTGGTCCACGTGGTCCGCCAGGTCAAGCTCATCAACCACCGCCCGGTGTTTGCTCTGCCCAAGGGAGGCAAGACGCGCACTGTCCCGCTGCCTGAGAGCGTCGCTCGCTCCCTTGAGGACCACATCACCCGGCACCCGCCGACGGCCGTGACCCTGCCGTGGCGAGCGGTCGACGGCTCACCCGTCACGGCATCCGTGTTCTTCTGCAGTGACAAGGGGCGTGAGCTGATCCGCGACGACTTCAACCGAGCGGCGTGGCGCCCGGCCCTGGATACGGCTGGCGTCCCGCGAGGCCGGGAGAACGGGATGCACGCCCTTCGGCACTTCTACGCGTCCGTTCTGCTGGACGCCGGTGAAAGCGTCAAGGCGGTGTCCGAGTACCTGGGGCACCACGATCCCGGCTTCACCCTCCGCACGTACACCCACCTCATGCCGAGCAGCGAGAAGCGCACGCGCGAGGCAGTGAACCGGGCCTTCGGTGACGGCCCCAACACCGAGGACGGCCCCACGACGGCCCAGGAGGGGTGAGAGGAGGGAGGGACCGCAGGTCAGTGGCCATGTGGTCGCACTTGCCGGTCTACTAGGCGCGCGTCCTCCCCGGTTTCGGAGGGGCCCGGCACCTCGAGCCACGAGTGCCGGGCCCCTTTCCGCTGCCCGGGGCGCTTCGCCCGGTGCCGGCGCTAGGAGCAGACCTTGCCGTCCTTCGGCACCGTGCCGTTCAACAGGTAGGCGTTCACGGCCGAGTCGACGCAGTCGCTGCCGCTGCCGTACGCCCCATGTCCCTCGCCCTTCCAGGTGAGTTCCACGCCGACGCCCTTGCCCAGCTCGTCCGCCATTTTGCGGGCGCCCTCGTACGGGGTCGCCGGATCCCCGGTGTTGCCCACCAGCAGGATCGGCGCCGCACCCGCAGCACTGACCTCCGGTGTGTCGTACTGCCCGGCCACCGGCCAGTCGTGGCACCAGCCGGCCGTGTCCCAGCCCATGAAATCCCCGAAGACCGGGGAGATCTTCTCGAACTCCGGCAGCAGCTTCTTCGTCTCCTGGAGCGTGGGCCGCTGCTTGTCGTCCAGGCACGATATGACCCGCTGGGCGTGGGTCGTCGTGCCGTAGTGCCCGGAGGAGCCGCGCTCGTTGTAGTCGTCCGCGAGGGACAGCAGCTCGGAACCGTCGCCCCGCTCGGCCGCCTTCAGGGCGCTGGTGAGCGTCGGCCAGCTGGCCTGGCTGTAGAGCGGCAGGACGATGCCGGTGACCGCGAGCGTCTGGGTCAGCCTGCGCCCGGACGACGCCGGGAGGGGATGGGCGTCGATCCTGTTGAGCAGGTTCACGATCTTTCGCGAGCCCTGCTCCGGGTCCTGGCCCGTGGACTTCAGGTAGTCGTCCAGGGCCCGTTGGAAGCCGCGGGTCTGGTTCTGTGCGTGCCCCACCGTGTCGGCGCTCGGGTCGACCACCGCGTCGAGGATCAGCCTGCCTACGTGCTTGGGGAACAGGTGGGCGTAGACGCCGCCGAGTTCGGTGCCGTACGAGATGCCGAAGTAGTGCAGTTTGTCGTCGCCGAGGACCTGGCGCACCAGGTCCATGTCGCGTGCCGTGTCGGTCGTCGACACGTGCGCCATCAGCTTGCCGGCGGCCCGTGCGCAGCCCTTGCCGAAGTCCGTGGCGTCCCGGAAGTAGGCCTGCTCCTCGGCCGGCGTGTCCGGGGTGGCGTCCACCGTCTCGGCTGCCTGGATCTCCCGGTCGCTCCGGCAGCGGACGCCCTCGCTCGCCCCGACCCCGCGCGGGTCCCAGCTCACCAGGTCGTATCGCTCGCGCAGCTTGGACGCCGTGGCGGCGTAGTACGGCATCATGGACACGCCCGAGCCGCCGGGGCCGCCGAAGTTGAACAGCAGCGAGCCGATGCGGTCGCCCCCGGTCGCCTTGGCGCGGATCAGCGCCAGGCCGATCGTCTCACCGTCCGGCTTCGACCAGTCCAGCGGCGTTTTGAGCGTGGCGCACTGCCAGTCGGCGCTCGGCGCCGGTGAGTCCCCCGTGGCCTTGCAGCGACCCCAGCCGAGCTTCTGGCGCGTGAGTGAGGCGGGCAGGGCGGCGGCCGTGCCGTCCGGTGACGCCGACGGCGATCCGGCGCGGCTCTTGCCCTCGTCCCCGCCTCCGCCGGACGAGCCGCCGCATCCGGCCACCAGCACCGCTGTGGCGACCGTGGCCGCCCACCGTACGAAACGCGACATGTACATCCCCCCTCGCGAGCTCTCCGCGCCGAGCGGCGGGGAGCGGTCAGGCCATGGTAGGCGGATCGTGACGAGCCCGCTGCGGCCTGTGGATAACCTTTTGACCTGCGATTTTGCTGCGAGTTGCGGGTTGCGGGTGGTCAGGAGCAGACCGTCCCGGTCGGCGGCACCTTCCCGTCGAGCAGATAGCCGTTCACCGCGTCCTGCACGCACTGGTTCTTGCTGTCGTACGCGCCGTGCCCCTGTCCCTTGTAGGTCAGTTCGACGCCGACGCCTTTGCCGAGCGCGTCCACCATCTTCCGCGCACCCTCGTACGGGGTCGCCGGGTCGCCGGTGTTGCCCACCACGAGGATCGGCGCCGACCCGGGCGCGCTCACGTCGGGGTGGTCGGCCGCGCCCGGCACCGCCCAGTCGGTGCAGCCGAGCATGCCCCAGGCCAGGAAGTCGCCGAACAGCGGAGAGGCGGAGCGGAACTGCGGCAGCCTCTGCTCGACGAAGTCGGCCGTGTACCGAGGCTTGTCGTCGGCGCAGTTGATCGCGGTGTTCGCCGCGGTGATGTTGCTGTACTCGCCGTTTTCGCTGCGGCCGTTCATCGAGTCGGACAGCAGCATCAGGATCCTGCCGTCACCGTCGTAGGCCTGCTCCAGGCCTTCGGTGAGGTACTCCCAGAAGTCCTTGGAGTACAAGGACTGCGCGATGCCGTTGGTCGCGGCGGTCTGGGTCAGCTGTCGCGGGAAGGCACCCGGGATCGGCTTCTTGTCGAGGTCCGTCAGCAGCTTGGCGATGCGGTCCTTGACGTCCTGGGGGGTGTCGCCGATCGGGCACTCGGTGGTCTTGGACGTGCAGTCCTCGGCGAAGTTGTCGAGCGCGAGCTGGAAGCCCCGGGCCTGCCCGAGCGAGCTCTGTTCGGGGTTCTGCGTGGGATCGACGACCCCGTCGAAGACGGCCCGGCCCACGTGCGTGGGGAACAAGTGGGCGTAGACGCCGCCGAGTTCGGTGCCGTACGAGATGCCGAAGTAGTGCAGTTTGTCGTCGCCGAGGACCTGGCGCAGCAGATCCATGTCGCGGGCGGCGTCCGTGGTGCGCACGTGCGGCAGGACCTTCTTGGAGTTCTTCTCGCAGGCCGCGTTGAACTGCTTGGTGCGGTTCAGGAGCTGGTCGCGCTCGGCCGCGTCGTCGGGCGTCGCGTCCTGCTGGAAGTACTCGTCGAGCTGCTCGTCGCCCTCGCATTCCACCGGCGCGCTGCGGCCGACCCCGCGCGGGTCGAAGCTCACCAGGTCGTAGCGGGTGCGCAGCTTCGCGTAGTCCTCGCCGAAGGCGGGCAGCGTGGTGACGCCGGAACCGCCGGGACCGCCGAAGTTGAAGATCAGCGAGCCGATCCGCTTGCCCGGGTCGCCGCTGGCCTTCGCCCGGATCAGTGCGAGGCCGATGGTGGGGCCCTTGGGGTCGTTCCAGTCGAGGGGCGCCTGCATGGTGGCGCACTGCCATGCTCCGCCGTTCGGCATCGGCGACGGCGAGCCGCCACCGCCCTCCGCCGCGGAAGGTGCCGGACAGTCCTTCCAGTCCAGTTTCTGCGCGGTCAGATCCCCGTGCCCGTCTCCGGAGCCGCCGCTGCACCCCGCCACCAGGGAGGACAGCACGACGGTGACGGTCAGGGCGGCGCGGATCCGGGAGGGCTTCGGCATGTTTCCATCCTGAGACGGCGCACGGCCGCACGCTCGGGGCGCGAGCCGTACGAGGTACCTCCCAGCCTGCGCCTAAAGGGCGCCCTTGCGCGACAGGTGGTTGAAGGCCAGCCAGCCCGGCAGCACCGGCAGCCACAGCGTCAGCAGCCGGAAAAGCAGGACGGCGGGCGCCGCCACTTCCTTCGGGAGACCGACGGCGATCAGTCCGACCGTCAGCGTCGCCTCCACCGCGCCGACGCCGCCAGGGGTCGGCGCCGCCGATCCGAGGGCGTTTCCGGCGAGGAAGACGACGGCGACGCTGGCGATGCTCAGCGAGGTCGACTGGTCGCCGAAGGCCCGGATGGAGGCGTCCAGGCACATGACGAAGCAGGCGGTCAGCAGCAGCATGCCGCCGATGCCGGTGATCAGCTTCTGCGGCCGCTGCAGCACGTCGAGCATGCGCGGCACGACACCCGCGAACAGTGACCTCACGCGCGTGACGACGAATTTCCGCAGGAACGGCACCGAGGTCACCACGAGGACGAGCACCGCCACCGTGAGCAGGCCGGCGATGACCGTCCGGGACGGCGACAGCGACGGTGTCTTCTCGGTGCCGGTCAGATAGCCGAAGGACAGCAGCATCAGGATGTGGCAGCCGAGCCCGAACAGCTGCGAGGCGCCCACACTGGCCACGGCGAGCCCGGGCCGTACCCCGGCGCGCTGCAGGAAGCGTGTGTTGAGGGCCACACCGCCGACCGCCGCGGGTGCCACGATCTTCACGAACGACCCGGCGACCTGCGCCGCCACGGTCCGCGGGAACGGCACCCGCTCGGGCACGAAGCCGAGCAGTGCCATGGCCGCGGCGATGTAGCTGAGCGCCGAGAAGAGCACCGCCGCGACGACCCAGCCCCACTGGGCCTGGGCGAAGAGGGTGCCGAACTCGATGTGGGTGAGCTGCGTCAGCAGGTAGTACGCGCCGATGGCGCCCGCGATGAAGCTGATCAGTGTGCGCGGCCGGACCCGCTCCAGGCGGGCCGGCTCCACGGGCGCCTGCGGCCTGATCCGCAGCACCTCGTGCCGGATCTGGGTGAGCAGATCCTCTTCGCGGGCCTCTTCCAGAGCCTCGTCGATGGCTCGCTTCTCGGCCCGCTGCTCGGCGCGCACCGTCTTCTTGTCGGGCTTCTCCGGTACGGGCCCGGTGCCGTCCGGGGCTTCCTCCTCCAGACGGGCCTGCTTGGCCTGCCGGGACGCCTCCAGGACCGCCTCGCGTTCGCGCTGTGCGCGCTCGCGGGCCAGTCTGCGCAGCGTCGCGCGCGTGGAGCGGGTCAGCGCGATCGGCTGGAGCATCGGGAGGCAGTCGGCGACGGCGTCGGGACCGAGGACGCGGACCGCGGAGGCCACCGCCCGCTCGGCACCGGCGCGCAGACCGAGCGTGGTGAGCAACTGGGCGACGTCCATCCGCAGCAGCAGATCGCCGGCCGCGATCTCGCCGCCGCGCAGATCGGTCAGGATCACCGTGCCGGAACGATCCACCACGATCGCGTCACCCGCCAGCCTGCGGTGCGCGATCCGGCGCGACTGCAGCGCCCGCACCTGGTGCCAGGTGTTGCGCAGCAGATCGTCGGTGATCTCCTCGTCGGCCAGTGAGTCGAGCGTGCGTCCCTCGGTGTGCTCGTAGACGAGCATCACGGCGTCGGGACCCAGTTCGGAGGTGGCGATCAGCTTGGGCGCGTTGGCGCCGGCCGCGATGGCCGCGTACGCCAGCAGGGCCTCCTGCTCCAGGGCCTGGCGCAGGGACTGCAGGCTGCTGCGCGTGGCGAAGCCGCGCAGGGTCAGGTTGCGCCATGCCCGGTAGAAGAAGCCCTGTGCCTGCTGCTCCCGGTCGACCACCGTGACGTCCAGCGGCGGCCCGTCCTCCAGGGTGACGAAGTAGCGACGGCCACGGTCGCCGTTCTCCGTGTCCGATGCCTCCTCGCGGGCCGCGGCGACGGGGTGGAAGCCGACGTGCCGCAGGCCGGCCATCAGGGTCTGCCCGGTGGGCCGGACGTTGGGTGAGCCCACCGCGTACAGCGTCCCGTAGGCCACGGTCCAGCCGATCAGTACCGTCAGGATGATCGAGAACGGTGTCGTGTAGCCGGTGACCAGCATCGAGAACGCGTCGAGGAGCAACACGATCCACAGCACGGAGCGCCAGCGGGGCCGCCGTGACATGCCCACGGCCGTCATGTACGCGATGACCGGTGCCAGATAGCCGTGCACCGGGTCGGTCAGAGCGTGGATGTCGCCGGGGGAGGGCTGGGTCAGCGCCTCCTGGATCGAGCCGGGGGCGGCTCTGGCGACCCACAGGTCGGTGGCGAGCGTCACCCCGTGCGCGAGGACCGCCGCGAGCACGCCGTCGGCGATGCGCAGTCCGTCCCGTTTGATCAGGCGCTCGATCGCGAACGCGACCGGCACCAGGAGGATCGCGATGCTGGACGCGAGTCCCGCGATCTTGATCAGTAGATCGGGCGCCTGGCCGGTGCCCTTGTTGATGTCCTGTTCGAGCCCGGAAGTGGTTCCGTGCGCGAACGCCGCGATCGCGAGCAGGACGACGATGGCGAGCACGCCCACCAGCAGACGCATCAGGTCGGACGGGCGGTGCACGCGCGCGGGGAGCAGCGGTTCGTCGCCCTCGACCTCGTCGGCGGGCCCGTCGTCCACGCGGTCGTCCTCCTCGCGGGGCCCCTTCGTGTCCACGTCCTTTTCCGTGTTCACGTCCTTCTCAGGGCCGTTTCCGGGCAGGCCGGCGGTGTCCGGGTGCGCGGAAGCCTCGGACGGGCGCGAAGGAACG
Organism: Streptomyces sp. NPDC058964; assembly: GCF_042741275.1. Lineage (NCBI taxonomy): Bacteria > Bacillati > Actinomycetota > Actinomycetes > Kitasatosporales > Streptomycetaceae > Streptomyces > Streptomyces sp. NPDC058964. The sequence continues at coordinate 1,905 of NZ_JBHYKH010000147.1, read as the reverse complement.
GCGGAGGTGCCCTCCGCGCCTTCGGGGTGCACGCCCTGCTGCTTCATCGTCTCTTCTTGACCTCGTATCACCAGTCACCGCCCGCACGATGGTGGCATGCCGCACCGACACACGGGGGCATCAGGGTGCAAATGCGGGGGCGCACAGTCTGCCGGAAGCGCCGCTCCAGGGCGAGGGATGCTCCAGGCGCCGAACACGTCACGTTGTCGGTCGGGTGGGGCAGGATGGGGCGAATGAGCGAGGAGAGCCTTCCCGAGGGCACCCGGGCGGGGGACGCGCTGCCGGAGTACGCCGAGCGGGTCCTGGACGTCGCGGATCGGATTCCGCCGGGCCGGGTCATGACGTACGGGGACGTCGCCGAGTGGCTGCAGGAGGGTGGCCCGCGCCAGGTGGGCCGCGTGATGACCCTGTACGGAGGAGCCGTGCCGTGGTGGCGCGTGGTGCGCGCGGACGGCGTCCTGCTCCCGGGCCACGAACTGCGGGCCCTCGGCCACTACCGCGCGGAGGGCACCCCGCTGAAGGAGGCGGGCAGGGCCGCCGAGGGCCACCTGCCGCGGCTCGACATGAGGCGTGCGCGGTGGGACGGCGACGCGGGCGACGAGGGTCACACCTGACAGCTTCCGCCATAGGACGGCTCCAAGGGGAACCTGTGGCCCGTACGAGGGATACGGGGGACGTCCGTGGCATGCCGTACGTTCGTGAGGTACGGGACGCACGTGTCGCGAGAGCCGGGAGGGAAGAAGCGGAAGCCCTGCTTCCGCCCGGTTCGGCGGCGTAGCGTCGACGGAACACGTCCCCCTCACCCCGCGGTCACCGCTCTCCACATGCGGCGGCCCGACAACCAGTACGACCACCAGGACCGGCGAACCACGTGAGCTCCTCCTCTTCCACCAGACGCCTGCCGCACCCCCAGGTGCGGCAGGGGGGCCGTGGCGCTTACCGACTGGTGCGTACCCCGCCGGCCGTGCCCGCTCCCCCTCGTCTTGACGTCGCCCAGCGCGCGGTGGTTGACCACACGGCCGGTCCACTGCTCGTTCTCGCAGGTCCCGGCACCGGCAAGACGACCACGCTGGTCGAGTCCGTGGCGGCACGCGTCGCCCGTGGCGGGGACCCCGCGCGCATCCTCGTGCTGACGTTCAGCCGCAAGGCCGCCGTCGAACTCCGCGACCGCATGGCGCTGCGCATGGGGGCGGCCCGGGCGCCCCGGGCCACCACCTTCCACTCGTACTGCTACGCCCTGGTCCGCGCCCACCAGGACAGCGACCTGTTCGCCGAGCCGCTGCGCCTTCTCTCCGGCCCTGAACAGGACGTCACCGTCCGCGAACTGCTCGCGGGCCAGCCCGGCCTGGAGCGGCTCGGCCTCACGCACGTGCGCTGGCCGGACGAACTGCGCGCCTGCCTCACCACCCGCGGCTTCGCCGACGAGGTCCGTGCGGTGCTCGCCCGCAGCCGGGAGCTGGGCCTGGGGCCCGAGGCCCTGGACGCCTTCGCCCGCCGCATCGGCCGCCCCGACTGGCGGGCCGCGGCCGCCTTCCTCGCCGAGTACCTGGACGTGCTCGACATGCAGGGCGTGCTCGACTACGCGGAACTCGTCCATCGCGCGGTGCTGCTGGCCCGTCGTCCCGAGGTCGCCGGCCGGCTCGCCGCCCAGTACGACGCCGTCTACGTGGACGAGTACCAGGACACCGACCCCGCCCAGGTACGCCTGCTGCACGCCCTGGCCGGCGGCGGACGCACCCTGGTGGGGCGGGGGGCGGCCCCCCCCAGGGGGGTAAAAGTGTCAGGGGGGGGGGGGGGGTGGGGGCAGGGCGGTGAGCGGGGGGGGGGGCCGGCGCGCGCGGGCGGGGGCCCGCGCCGGTCGGGGCGCCGCCAGGACGCCCGGAGGCGCCGGTCGGCACGCCGGAC
>NZ_JBHYKH010000146.1:0-17977 GCF_042741275.1 Streptomyces sp. NPDC058964 | reverse complement strand
GAGACAGGTCCCGCGCGTCCAGCTCGACGCCGACGCCCTCGGCGGCCCGCGCGACCGCCGCCCACGCCTCGACGGCGTTCGGCCGGAGGGTGTCGGACAGCCGCCGGGCCTCGGCGATCAGCGCGGGCAGGTCCGGCTCAGCCGTGTCCGTGTCCGTGTCCGCGACCGTGACCGGGGCGGCCGGGGGCACCACCGGGGAGTGCGCCGCCCGCGCGGCGACCGTCCGCACCCCGAGCGGCAGCCGTTCCACCAGCGGCCGCTGCTCCATGCGCGCGCGTACCCGCTCGCCGATGTACGAGGTGCCGTTGCGGCGGTCGAACCGCGCGGCCAGGTCCAGAGCCTCCGCGCGCGCGTGGGCGGCGAGTTCCCGCGCCGTCCACACCCGCCCGGCCGGGCCCGGCACCCGCTGGTCGCCCAGCCCGAGCCCGGTCAGGCGGTCCATCAGCAGCGTCACCACGGCCATGAAGTCCAGCCGGCTGCGCGGCTGCCCGGTGTCCGTGAAGTACGCGGGCCGCTCCGCGAGCAGCTCCAGGCCGCGCGCCTCGTTGCCGGTGAGCGCGCAGAACTCCACGTGGTCCGCGTAGGCGCCGCGCATGCTCTCCATGGACCGCACCAGCCGGAAACCGCGCAGATGGTGGGCCCGGGCCTCGTCCGTGCGGCCCAGCCGCAGCAGCGGCGAAAGGGAGGACGCGAGGACGACGTGCGGCTCGTGGGCGCAGGTGTACTCACCCTCCAGGACCGGCCGCCACAGCTCCAGCGCCTCGGCGTCCCGTCCCCGCCTCACCTCCCAGCTGCCCTGTCCGTGCAGCTCGCAGGCGTGGCAGTCGGCCATCCGGTCGCGGTCGGCCGCCAGCCAGGCGTCGTAGGCTCGCCCGGCGCGGTCCAGGTCCCCGATGTGCGCGGCCACGCTGAACTCGGCGCTGCGCACGGCCCGCTCCGAGTGCCCGGCCAGCCGGTAGCGGTGCTCCATCTCACCGAGCCACTTCTCGATCGAGGTGAGCGGGATGTGCGGCTGGTCCAGCATCCCGGCCGACATCCACTTGAAGACCCAGTGCAGCGAATGCGCCTCGTACTCGTCGAAGTCCTCGGGCCGCTCGTCCCACATGCGCAGCAGCCGCGCGAACGGGACGAACATCTTGTCCTTCTCGGAGCTGTAGTTGTAGACCTTCAGCTGGTGTCCGAGCGCCTCGATCACGGCGAGCGGGATGTTCAGCCGCTCGGCGTCGGCGAGCAGCTGCTCCGCGCGCGCGTTACGGGCCGGACCCTCCGGCTGCTCGCCGTTCTCCGCCATCGCCCGGCGCAGCGCGTCGAAGTCGGTGATCCCGGTGTGTTCGGTCATCGGTGACCGTCCTCCCCGTGTGTGGCCCATTCCAGGAGGCCGATGAACGCGCGGTTCAGCAGTGCGGAGTCCGCGGGCCGCAGGGGGCGCTGCGCCATCAGCAGGGCCTGCCCGTACAGCGACTCCGTCGCGGTGCCGATCAGCTCCGGATCCATCAGCGAACCGATCCGCCGGATCAGCGGGTTGAGATGGTTGAGCACCAGACGCGCGCGGGGAGCGCTGCCGCGCAGCGAGCCGAGGATGCCCGCCCACAGGTCGTCGGCCTGCTCCTCGGCCTCGGCCCGCGCCGTCTCGTGCCGGGCCGCCCGGTCGTCCAGGTGCAGCGCGGGCACGGACAGCGGGTGGAAGGCGCGCAGGACGACATCGCAGCCCAGCGGGTCGAGCTTCGCCCGCGCGGCCGCCAGGAAGCCGGACAGCGCCAGTTCCTCGGCCGGGTCGACCGCGTCCAGATGGGCGGTCACGGTGTCCGCGTCCAGCTCGGCGACCACCGTCCCCGGGCGTACCGACGGCAGCGACTCGACCAGCTCGCTGTCGTAGGTGTAACCGCCGTTGATCACCCCGACGCCCTGCGCGGACGCGATCGGCGCGACCTGCCGGTACTCCTCGACGGTCCGTGTGAAGTGCACGACCGGGTGCCGCTGGGCGAACTCCTCCAGGGACAGCCGCCCGTCGGTGGTCTCGAAGGGTAGCCACGGCAGCATCGTGCGCAGCATCTCCGGGTCGTGCCGCGCCAGCGACTTCACGCCCAGGTGGTGCACCGACAGGAACGCGCCCAGCCGTTCCGGATCGCCCGCGGCCAGACCCGTCAGCCAGGAACGAATCCTTTCGCCGAGCGCCTCCCGTACGGCCGCGAGCGTCTCGTCCTCGTACAGCGACTCGCGCGAGGCCGTGGGCCGCAGACTGTCCGTGTCCAGGACGCAGCGCACGAAGAACGCCCAGTCCGGCAGCAGCTGTTCGGCCCGCTCGGTCAGCAGCATTCCCTTCAGGTGCACGCGGTGCGTCGCCCGCTGGGCCGGACTGACCGCCGACGGCAGCACGTACGCCACCCCGCGGATCCCGGCCAGCGGCACGTCGAGGTCGATCGAGTCCAGCGGGGTGAACCCGAACAGCTCGCGGCAGTGCCGGGCGAGGGCCACCCGGCGCATCGCGGGGGAGGGGTGGACGCGGTCCCAGGGCGCGGGGAGGTCGGTGACCGCCTCGTCGCCCACCCGCACCTCGTACGGCAGCAGCGACCCGAAGTCCCGCGCCAGCGCGAGCACACGCTCGGGCGAGAGCCACTCCGCGGCCCCGGCCCGGGCCACCAGGTGCACGGTGGTGCCCGGTTCGGTCCGGGCGTCGTCCGGCAGGGTCCGCACGGTGTAGGAGCCGTCGTCGCGTGCCGTCCATTCCACCGGCGGGGCCCCGGGGGTACGGGCGCTGCGGCTGACGACCCGGATCCGCTCCGCGACCACGAAACAGGCGAGCAGACCGATGCCGAACTGGCCCAGGAAGTCCGAGCGGGCCTCCTGCAGCCCTTCCGCGCGCTTGGAGCTGCGGCCGATGGTCGCCAGCAGGCTGTGCACGTCGGACTCGGTGAGCCCGACGCCGGTGTCCTCCACCCGCAGGACACCGCCCTCGGCGTGGAGCCGCACCCGGGCCGGGGCCCCGGGCTCCTCGCCCCGCCGGGCGGTGATGGCGTCCACGGCGTTCTGCAGCAGTTCGCGCAGATAGACCTTGGGGCTGGAGTAGAGGTGATGGGACAGCAGGTCCACCAGACCGCGCAGGTCGACCTGGAACGTATGAGGTGACTGGGATGCCTGGGATGACTGTGAGGTCTGGGAGTCCATCGTCGCAGCGCCGGTGGGGGGAGGTGCGTCGGCGCGGGGTCGGGCGGTCCCTGGTGGGGCGGTGACCGCGGGATGGCCGGAGCGGGCCATCCTAGAGCCCGAACAGCCCGCCTGACCAGGGGTTTCCCGACACGTATACGGCAATGTCAGTGGTGTGGTGTGCAATGGATCTCGTGCCCGCACTGGAAGAACCACTGAAACAGCCGCTGAAGTCAGTGCTCGGCCCCGCCACCGCGAAGGTGATGGCCGAGCATCTCGGCCTGCATTCCGTCGGCGACCTCCTGCACCACTACCCGCGCAGATACGAGGAGCGCGGCCAGCTCACCCACCTCGCCGACCTCCCCATGGACGAGCACGTCACGGTGGTCGCCCAGGTCGCCGACGCCCGTCTGCACAGCTTCGCCTCGTCCAAGGCGCCGCGCGGCAAGGGGCAGCGGCTGGAGGTCACCATCACGGACGGCAGCGGCCGTATCCAACTGGTCTTCTTCGGCAACGGCGTTCACAAGCCCCACAAGGAGCTCCTGCCGGGCACGCGCGCGATGTTCGCGGGCAAGGTCTCCGTGTTCAACCGGCGCCTCCAACTGGCTCATCCGGCGTACGAATTGCTGAAGGGGGACTCCGAAGGGGCGGTGGAGACCTGGGCCGGAGCCCTCATCCCCATCTACCCGGCGACCGCCAAACTGGAGTCCTGGAAGATCGGCAAGGCGGTCCAGACGGTGCTCCCCAGCGCCCAGGAGGCCCTCGACCCCCTGCCCGACTCGCTCCGCGAGGGCCGGGGCCTGGTCTCGCTCCCCGAGGCATTGCTCAAGATCCACCGCCCCCACACCAAGGCGGACATCGCCGACGCCCGCGCCCGGCTCAAGTGGGACGAGGCCTTCGTCCTGCAGGTCGCCCTCGCCCGCCGCCGGCACGCCGACGCCCAGCTGCCCGCGGTACCCCGCAGGCCCAGGAGCGACGGCCTGCTCACCGCCTTCGACGACCGCCTCCCGTTCACGCTCACCGAGGGCCAGCAGAAGGTCTCCAAGGAGATCTTCGACGACCTGGGCACCGAGCACCCGATGCACCGGCTGCTGCAGGGGGAGGTCGGATCGGGAAAGACATTGGTCGCCCTGCGCGCCATGCTCGCCGTCGTCGACGCCGGCGGGCAGGCCGCCATGCTCGCGCCCACCGAGGTGCTCGCCCAGCAGCACCACCGGTCGGTCGTGGAGATGATGGGCGAGCTGGCCGAGGGCGGGATGCTGGGCGGGGCCGAGCACGCCACCAAGGTGGTGCTGCTGACCGGGTCGATGGGGGCGGCCGCGCGACGGCAGGCGCTGCTCGATCTCGTGACCGGGGAGGCCGGGATCGTGATCGGCACACACGCGCTGATCGAGGACAAGGTGCAGTTCCACGACCTGGGGCTCGTGGTGGTCGACGAGCAGCACCGGTTCGGGGTCGAGCAGCGGGACGCCCTGCGCGGCAAGGGCAAGCAGCCTCCGCATCTGCTGGTCATGACGGCCACGCCGATTCCGCGCACGGTGGCCATGACCGTCTTCGGCGACCTGGAGACCTCGGTCCTCGACCAGCTCCCGGCCGGCCGCTCACCCATCGCCAGCCATGTCGTCCCGGCCGCCGACAAGCCGCACTTCCTGGCCCGCGCGTGGGAGCGGGTGCGCGAAGAGGTGGCGAAGGGGCACCAGGCGTACGTCGTCTGCCCGCGCATCGGGGACGAGGACGTGGACCCGAAGAAGAATTCCCCCGAGGACGACGCGGAGAAGCGGCCGCCGCTCGCCGTCCTCGACGTGGCCGACCAGCTCGCCAAGGGCCCGCTCGCGGGCCTGAGGGTGGAGGTGCTGCACGGCCGTATGCACCCGGACGACAAGGACGCCGTCATGCGCCGCTTCGCGGCCGGGGAGACCGACGTCCTGGTCGCCACGACCGTGATCGAGGTCGGCGTGAACGTCCCGAACGCCACCGCGATGGTGATCATGGACGCCGACCGCTTCGGCGTCTCCCAGCTCCACCAGCTGCGCGGCCGCGTCGGCCGCGGTTCCGCCGCCGGCCTCTGCCTCCTGGTCACCGAGATGCCGGAGGCCGGCGCGGCCCGCCGGCGGCTCGACGCGGTCGCCTCCACCCTCGACGGCTTCGAGCTCTCCCGCATCGACCTGGAACAGCGCCGCGAGGGCGACGTCCTCGGCCAGGCCCAGTCCGGGGCCCGCACCTCCCTGAGGGTCCTCGCCGTCATCGAGGACGAGGAGGTCATCGCCGAGGCCCGCGAGGAGGCGGCGGCCGTCGTGGCCGCCGACCCGGACCTGGAGCGGCTGCCCGGACTGCGCACGGCCCTGGACGCCCTGCTGGACGAGGAGAGGGAGCAGTACCTGGACAAGGGCTGACAGACTGGGAACGGCCACCACCCGAACACACCGACAAGGACCCAGGACATGACCCGCGTGATCGCCGGCCGGGCCGGTGGACGCCGTCTGGCCGTTCCGCCGGGCAACGGCACCCGCCCCACCTCCGACCGCGCGCGCGAAGGTCTCTTCTCCACCTGGCAGTCCCTGCTGGGCGGCCCCCTCGACGGCGAGCGCGTCCTCGACCTGTACGCCGGCTCCGGCGCCGTCGGCCTGGAGGCGCTGTCCCGCGGCGCCGGTCACACCCTGCTCGTCGAGGCGGACGCCCGCGCCGCCCGCACGGTCCGCGAGAACGTACGGACGCTGGGCCTCCCCGGTGCCGAGGTCAGGGCGGGCAAAGCGGAACAGATCGTCAGGACAGCGGCACCCGCGGAGCCGTACGACATCGTCTTCCTCGATCCGCCGTACGCCGTCACGGACGACGATCTTCGCGAGATTCTGCTCACACTCCGCACGGAGGGGTGGCTCGCGGAGGAAGCCCTCGTCACCGTGGAGCGCAGCACCAGAGGCGGAGAATTCCACTGGCCGGACGGCTTCGAAGCGCTCCGGTCCCGTCGCTACGGCGAGGGAACGTTTTGGTACGGTCGCGCCGCCTCTACGTGCGAAGACGCACGATGACCGGACTGGAGAGCGAGGGATCTCAAGTGCGCCGCGCCGTCTGTCCCGGGTCGTTCGACCCCATCACCAACGGACACCTCGACATCATTTCCCGCGCCTCCCGTCTGTACGACGAGGTCTATGTCGCGGTCATGATCAACAAGGCCAAGAAGGGCCTGTTCGGGATCGACGAGCGGATCGACCTGATCCGCCAGGTCACCGCCGAGTACGGGAACGTGCGGGTCGAGGCCTTCCACGGCCTCCTCGTGGACTTCTGCAAGCAGCGCGAGATCCCCGCGATCGTCAAGGGTCTGCGCGCCGTCAGCGACTTCGACTACGAACTGCAGATGGCCCAGATGAACAACGGCCTCTCGGGTGTCGAGACCCTCTTCGTGCCCACCAACCCCACCTACAGCTTCCTGTCGTCCTCCCTGGTCAAGGAGGTCGCGACCTGGGGCGGCGACGTCTCCCACCTGGTCCCGCCGGTGGTCCTCGGGGCCCTCACCGAGCGACTGAAGCAGGACTGAGGCCGCACGGCGGGCCCTGGCCGGCGCCCGGAACCTGACAACCCGTCACCCGGTGTCGGTCGGCCGCCCCATGGCCGTACAGTCGTCCCGTCCGTCTCCAACACAGCTGTAGAGAGTGGCGAGCACAGGTGGACGTGCAGAAGAAGCTCGACGAGATCGTGGCCGTGGTCTCCGGCGCCCGGGCCATGCCCATGTCGGCGTCGTGCGTGGTCAACCGCGCCGACCTGCTCGCGATGCTCGAAGAGGTGCGCCAGGCCCTGCCCGGCTCCCTCGCGCAGGCCCAGGAGCTGATCGGCGACCGCGAGCAGATGGTCGAGCAGGCCCGCCAGGAGGCCGAGCGGATCATCGAGAGCGCGCACGCCGAGCGCGGCTCGCTGATCTCCGGCACCGAGGTCGCCCGCCGCTCCCAGAGCGAGGCCGACCGGATCCTGGCCGAGGCCCGCGGCGAGGCCGAGGAGGTCCGCGCGGAGGCCGACGACTACGTCGACTCCAAGCTCGCCAACTTCGAGGTCGTCCTCACCAAGACCCTCGGCTCGGTCGGCCGCGGCCGCGAGAAGCTCCTCGGCACCGGCCCCGGCCTCGACGAACAGGGCTACGAGGACGAGGACGCCCCCGAGCGCAGCCACGACCCGGAGACCCTGCGCCGCGACGCGGACGCGTACGTCGACGCCAAGCTGGGCGCCTTCGAGGCGGTCCTCGCCAAGACCCTGGAAGCCGTCGGCCGCGGCCGCCAGAAGCTGCACGGGCGCATCGCCACCGACGACCTCGGCGCGCTCGCCGACGACAACTCGTCGTTCCAGCACTCCAGCGACGCCGACTACCTGGCCGACCTCGCGGCCCTCGCCGAGCAGGACGCCCCGGCCGAGCAGCCCGCCGTGCCGCAGCAGCCCGCCGTTCCGCCGCAGTACGAACCGCAGCCGGCCTACGGCTATCAGCAGCAGGACGTCTACGGCGGCTACCAGCAGCAGGAGTACGCCCAGCAGGACCCGTACGGCTACCAGCAGGCGGATCCCTACGCCTACCAGGGCTACGACGGCGGGCAGGCGGGCTACGACCAGCACCAGATGCCGAACCAGGCCCAGCAGGCCCAGCAGGCCCAGCAGGCCCAGCAGGGCCAGCAGGGCCACCAGGGCCACCAGGGCTACGCCCTCGACGAGACCAGCCTCTTCGACACCAGCATGATCACGCCCGAGCAGCTGCGGGCGTACGAGCGGGAGCGCGGCCTCTAGACGGCCCGCGGAACGCCCGCGCGGACCGGGGGCACCCACCCGGATTGGGCCGAGAGCGAAAGGTCCAGTATCCTGGCTCTTCGGTCGCGCGTACGTCCGTGATCAGCGCTGCCCGGCGATACCGGAGGGCGGCGTCCCTCTGAGCTCAGAAGATCGAAAGCAGGAATGGCCTCTAACGCCCGCCTCGACCACCGCAACCCCCTCGTGTTCGACACGCACGAGCTGGGAAGGCGTCCTGGTGCGCTGCAGCGGCTGTCCCGCACGATCGACGCTCCCAAGGACCTCGGTATCCAGGGAGTCGTCGGAGTGCCGGAAGGCGCCCCGGTGGAGCTCGAACTCCGACTCGAGTCGGTCATGGAAGGTGTGCTCGTCACAGGCACCGCCCGTGCACAGGCCGAGGGGGAGTGCGTAAGGTGTCTGGAGCCGCTCGAGCTGGATCTCGAAGCGGACTTCCAGGAGATGTTCTCGTACCCTGACGCCGACGACCGGGGCCGTGTGAAGACGGAACCGGCCGACGACGCCGAGGAAGACGAGGACAGGCTCTTTCTCGAGGACGGCCTGTTCGACCTCGAACCCGTGCTGCGCGATGCGGTGGTGCTCGCACTGCCGATGCAGCCGGTGTGCCAGGAAGACTGCCCAGGTCTGTGCTCCGAGTGCGGGGCGCGGCTGGCGGACGACCCGGACCACCACCACGACGCCGTCGACATCCGTTGGGCGGCTTTGCAGGGACTCGCCGGTTCCATGAAGGACGGCGAGAAGGACGAGATGAGCGGCGCTGACGCGGAAGCGGGCGTCGACGAGAAGCAGGAGAAGTAGCCGTGGCTGTTCCGAAGCGGAAGATGTCGCGCAGCAACACGCGCCACCGCCGGTCGCAGTGGAAGGCTGCGGTCCCCACCCTGGTTGCGTGCGAGCGCTGCCACGAGCCCAAGCAGCAGCACATCGCGTGCCCGTCTTGCGGCACCTACAACAAGCGCCAGGTCCTCGAAGTCTGAGCGGCCAGGTGAGAGGCACTGTGTCCAGTCCCAAGAAGGGCGAAGAGCCCAAGGCGGACCCGTCCGCCAAGAAGAAGGCGGACAGCACGGCCTCGTCCCACACGCTTCTGGAAGGGCGGCTCGGCTACAAGCTCGAGTCCGCCCTTCTGGTGCGTGCACTGACCCACCGTTCCTACGCGTACGAGAACGGCGGTCTGCCGACGAACGAGCGGCTGGAGTTCCTCGGTGACTCCGTCCTCGGTCTCGTCGTCACGGACACGCTGTACCGCACCCACCCCGACCTGCCGGAGGGCCAGCTGGCCAAGCTCCGGGCCGCGGTGGTGAACTCGCGTGCGCTCGCGGAGGTGGGCCGCGGTCTCGACCTGGGTTCCTTCATCCGGCTCGGCCGCGGTGAAGAGGGCACGGGCGGCCGGGACAAGGCGTCCATCCTCGCCGACACCCTGGAAGCGGTGATCGGCGCGGTCTATCTCGACCAGGGCCTCGACTCGGCGTCCGAGCTGGTGCACCGGCTCTTCGACCCGCTGATCGAGAAGTCCTCGAACCTCGGAGCCGGCCTGGACTGGAAGACCAGTCTCCAGGAGCTCACCGCGACCGAAGGGCTCGGCGTCCCCGAGTACCTGGTCACGGAGACCGGCCCCGACCACGAGAAGACCTTCACTGCTGCCGCCCGCGTCGGAGGCGTCTCGTACGGCACCGGCACCGGCCGCAGCAAGAAGGAGGCGGAGCAGCAGGCCGCCGAGTCCGCCTGGCGGTCCATCCGGGCCGCGGCGGACGAGCGGGCCAAGGCGGCCAGGGCGGCGAAGGCGGCCGCCGAGGGCGACCCCGACCCGTCGTCCGCCTCCGCCTGACGAACAGCGCACCCGAGCGCCCGTCCCCTGCCCGGGGGTGGGCGCTCGGGTCATCACACGGTCCTTCACGGGGGTCCCCATGCCCGAGCTGCCCGAGGTAGAGGTCGTACGGCGCGGTCTGGAGCGGTGGGTCGCCCATCGCACCGTCGCCGACGCCGAGGTGCTGCACCCGCGCGCCGTACGCCGTCACACCGCCGGCGCCGACGACTTCGCGCACCGCATCGAGGGCCATCGCGTCGGCACCCCGAGCCGCCGCGGCAAGTACCTGTGGCTGCCGCTGGAGGACACGGACCAGTCCGTCCTGGCACACCTCGGCATGAGCGGCCAGTTGCTGGTCCAGCCGCACGCGGCGCCGGACGAGAAGCACCTGCGCATCCGTATCCGCTTCGCCGACGAGGTCGACACCGAACTCCGCTTCGTCGACCAGCGCACCTTCGGCGGCCTGTCGTTGCACGACAACACCCCCGACGGGCTCCCCGACGTCATCGCGCACATCGCCCGTGATCCCCTCGATCCGCTGTTCGACGACGAGGCCTTCCACCAGGCACTGCGCCGCAAGCGGACCACCATCAAACGGGCGCTGCTGGACCAGTCGCTGATCAGCGGGGTCGGCAACATCTACGCGGACGAGGCCCTCTGGCGCGCCCGTGTCCACTACGAGCGCCCGACGGCGAACTTCACCCGCCCGCGCACCGCCGAACTTCTCGGTCATGTGAGGGACGTGATGAACGCGGCCCTCGCCGTGGGCGGCACCAGCTTCGACAGCCTGTACGTCAACGTCAACGGCGAGTCGGGCTACTTCGACCGGTCACTGGACGCGTACGGCCGGGAGGGCCTGCCCTGCAGGCGCTGTGCCACGCCGATGCGGCGCCGCCCGTGGATGAACCGGTCCAGCTACTTCTGCCCCACGTGTCAGAGGGCACCGCGCGTCTCGTCGTAACGCACGCGTGCCGCCAGCACGTCGTCCATCCGGCCCTCCACGAAGTGGATGAGGCTCAGGAGACGCTCGGCCACCTCGCGGCCCAGCGGGGTGAGTTCGTAGTCCACGCGCGGCGGGTTGGTCGGCTGCGCCTCGCGGTGCACCAGACCGTCGCGCTCCAGTGCGTGCAGGGTCTGGGACAGCATCTTCTCGCTCACACCGTCGACTCGGCGGCGCAGCTCGTTGAAGCGCAGGGAACCCTCGTACAGCGCGCCGAGCGTGAGCCCGCCCCAGCGGCCCGTGACGTGCTCCAGCGTGCCGCGTGACGGGCAGGCCTTGGCGAACACGTTGTACGGGAGGTCCTGCTCCTCCGTGCACTCCTGGGTGCTGTTCATGTCTCCAGCGTACTCGAGCGCAGCGCTGAGTGGCAGGTTGCACTAACCATAAGTTAGTGCTTTCCTGTGGTCATTGTTTCTGAGCTGCCCATTCGAGGAGCACACATCATGACCACCCCTGTCGTCGCCATTGCCTACCACTCCGGCTACGGCCACACCGCCGTTCTCGCCGAGGCCGTCCGCGCCGGAGCGGTCGACGCCGGTGCCGAGGTGCACCTGGTCAAGGTCGACGAGATCAACGACGAGCAGTGGGCGGCCCTCGACGCCGCCGACGCGATCGTCTTCGGCTCACCCACCTACATGGGCACGGCGTCCGGTGCCTTCCACGTCTTCGCGGAGGCGTCCTCGAGCCGCTGGTCCGGGCAGGACTGGAAGGACAAGCTGGCCGCCGGCTTCACCAACTCGGGCTCCAAGAGCGGCGACAAGCTGCACACCCTGCAGTTCTTCCAGATCCTCGCCGCCCAGCACGGTATGAACTGGGTCAACCTGGGCCTGCACCCGGGCTGGAACAACAGCGCGGGCTCCGAGCACGACCTCAACCGCCTCGGCGTGTTCGCGGGCGCGGCCGCCCAGACCAACGTCGACGAGGGTCCCGAGGGCGTGCACAAGGCGGACGTGGCGACGGCCGAGCACCTGGGCCGCCGGGTCGCGGAGACGGCGAGGGTGTTCCTCCAGGGACGCGCGGCCGCCTGAGCGACCGCCGGCACCGGGTTCGGCGGCCGAGGGGGCGACGGGCCGGGTTTCCGGCCCGTGGCCGTGCGACGCCTCAACGCCGCGACCAGCGACCTGGCTCTCGACGATGTCCGGCGTCGATCGTCATCCGTGGCACCCGTGATCAGCAACCCGGTGTCACAGGGATCGTCCGCGTGCACCAGCCGGTCGGCGAGACGGCGGGTGTGCCCGAGGTGTGCCGGCACGGCGTCCTCGCCCATGGCCTCTGGCATGCCGTTGCGGCGTATCTCCCGGCTGATCGTGGACGGGCTGCGGCCCAGCTCGGCGGCTATCAGCCGGATGGACGCCTTCTCACGCAGCCGGTCGGCGATGTGGATGCGATCGGTCTCGCGCAGGTATCGCGACGAGCCGCGGGGCGGGATCGGCCGGCGGATTGGCGGCGCGGCTGATGTGTTTCCCGTGGCCTGGCGGCCGTTCCGCCATCGCTTGCCGGTCCGCTGGTTGACACCGACGATCCGGCAGGCCTCCATGCTGCTGACGCCTGGTCCACGAGCCGGAAGTATTCCGCCCGCTCATGGACCAGGGCTTTGCGGCCTTGAGACTCCCCCCGGTTCTCCCGGATCTTGAAGTCCATCGCATCCCCTTAACTGGGGTGTTGCAACGACCACTGGAACGGAAAGTAAATCGGTCGGGGGCCGTTTTGCGGGCTGTCTGTCAATCACCGCGGTTCCCCGTCAGTTCCTGTCCGATCGGGCACGGCAGGGGCACGGGCCCTTTGACAGCAGCGGGAGTCCGTAGGATGACGGACGGGGCGGAGCCGTAGCGCAGAGGTCGTCGCGCGCGGTCTCCAAAATCGCGAGGACGCCGGTTCGAATCCGGCCGGTTCTGCCTTCCCGCCCGTCCCATTTGGCGTGTCTGCCGTGCGGTACCAGGTGCTCGATCCGGGCTTCATCTGCGCGGTCACGCTACAGCGGGCCTTTCACACTCCCACCTCAACCCACCACTCACCCAAGCTTCCATCCCGTCCGCCTTCGACCCACACACCGTGGAGCGGGCGTGGTTCAGGGCGTCAAGGTGGAGCGCGCCACAGTGCGAACGACGCCACAGAGTGGATGGCCACGCAGATCACGGACCCCCTGACCCGTGAGTCCGTGGAGAGTCGCCTGCGGCTGCACGCGATTCCGTACCTGGGTACGCGGCCGTTGGCGTCGTTCACGCCGTCACACCTGAGGCTCTGGCTGCGGACCCTGGAGGACCGTGGGCTATCCGCCGGGTACAGGCGCGGCATCTTCGCCCACGTCTCCAAGGTCTTCACCGCTGCGGTAGAGGACCGGTTCATCCGTGCCGACCCGTGCAGCGCTCGGTCCGTGCGGGCACCGCGCCTGGAGCCTCGTAAGGCCAAGCCGTGGCCTGCCGAACGAATCATGGCCGTGCGCTCGGCGCTGCCGGACCGCTACCAGGCCCTCGTCAACGTCGCGGCCGGGTGCGGTCTGCGTCAGGGTGAGGTCTTCGGCCTGGCCGTGGAAGACGTGGACTTCCTCGGGGGAGTGGTGCACGTCGTACGGCAGCTCAAGCTACTGAGACTGTCCCGGCCGGTGTTCGCACCGCCGAAGGGCGGCAAGGAGCGTGAGGTTCCTCTACCTGAGTCCACCGACTTCGCGCTGGCCGGTCACCTCAAGCGCCACCCGGCGGCCAGGTTCACGCTGCCGTGGAGGACACTCGACGGTCCGCCCGTCACGGCATCGCTGATTTTCACCAGCCCCATGGGGCCGCCGCTGGATCGGAACCGCTTCAACGACCGCGCATGGCGCCCGGCACTTCGGGCGGCGGGTGCCGAGACTGGGCGGGGCAACGGCATGCACGCGCTGCGGCACTTCTGCGCCTCGCTGCTGCTGGATGCGGGGGAGAGCATCGAGGCTCTCAGCGAGTACCTGGGCCACCATGACCCCGGCTTCAGGCTGCGGACGTACACGCACCTGATGCCGTCCAGCGGGCCCCGGACCCGGGCCGCCGTGGATCGCCTCTTCGCAGACGACGAACCTACGGGGGACGGCCCGGACACGGCCCAGGAGGGTGCTTAGGTCTCTGACCTGCGGTTATCTCAGTAGCCGAAGTCCTGCGTCCACCAAGGGCCGTCGGCCCCGAAGTGCACTCCCACGCCCAGCGTCTTGAAGTCGCAGTTCAGTATGTTGGCCCGGTGCCCGGGGCTGTTCATCCAGGCCTCCATGACCGCCGCGGCGTCGGCCTGACCCCGCGCTATGTTCTCGCCACCGAGGCCCGATATGCCGGCCTTCGCCGCCCGGTCCCACGGGGTCGCCCCGTCCGGGTCGGTGTGGTCGAAGAAGCCCCGCGCGGCCATGTCGTCACTGAAGGCCGAGGCCAGCGCGGTCAGCGAGCTGTTCGCGGACACCGCGCTGCAGCCCACCTTCGCCCGCTCCTCGTTGACGAGCTTCAGCACCTGGGCCTCGGCCGCGGCCGCCGTGGAGACCGTCGCCGGGGCCGAGCTGCGGGCCGGCGCCTTCGGAGCCTTCTTCGTCGGTTCGGTCTTCGGCTTCTTCGACGGTGTGGCCGGAGCCTTCGGCTCCTTGGAGTGCGTCTTCGCCGGCGCGGGGGCCGAGGAGGCCGGGGCGGACGGCGCCGGCGAGACCGAGCGGTCGCTGTTCCGGCTCGTCGAGGCGTCCCCGGAGCCACCGGCCCGGCCGTCGGCGGCGCTGCCGGAGGTGCCGCCCTGTTCGGCGGCCGTGTTGCCGGGCGAGCCCGCGGCCTGCACGTTGTCACCGCCACTGGTGCTTGTGGTGCCGCCGAGCTTGAAGTTGTCGAGGCCCGGCACCACGCCCGTGGCCACGGTGACCGTACCGATGGCGACGGCGGCGGAGACCCCGAGCAGGCCGGTGCGCACGGGCGTGGCGGCCTTCTTCTTCCGGCGCCTGTGCCCGCCGCCGGACGAGCCGCCCGCCGGAGTGAACCCCCCGGCGGGGAAGGCGGTCGTCTCCGTGACCCGTCCGTACTCGTCGTCCGTCGAGTACAGGTACGCCGAGCTCCGCGCGTTGGCCTCGGCGTAGGCCTCCGGGTTCAGATACGGCGCGATGCCCATCGCTGCGGGACGGCCCGCGTACGAGTCCCGCGGGTCCTGGCTCCCTGTGAACGAGCCGTACGCTTCCGTGACCCCCGTGGCGCGGCCCGTGGCGGCGCGGCCGGCGGCGGAGCGTCGGTGGCGTCCCATGTCCTTGCCTTCCTCGTCTCGCGGGCCAACCCCCCCGTGCGATCTTGTGGGGCAACCCAACTCACTCGATCGAGTGAGTTTCATATGAGATTCATTGGGTGGGGACGGTACCGCATGGCGACTGGGGAGGAAGTGCCTCGAGGGACATTGGCCGGTTAGGTTGCAGCCATGAGCGAGGATGTGCGATTGGTCGCCTGGGTGCGGGGCCGTGTCCAAGGTGTGGGTTTCCGCTGGTTCACGCGCGCCAAGGCGCTGGAGATCGGCGGCCTGAGTGGTTTTGCTCTCAATCTGGGCGACGGACGGGTCCAGGTGGTCGCCGAGGGGTCGCGCGAAGGGTGCGAGGGGCTCCTCGACTGGCTGCAGGGCGACGACACGCCCGGACTCGTCGACGGTGTCACCGAGATCTGGGACACACCCCGCGGCGGGTACGACGGCTTCGCCATCCGCTGACCCCATCGTGTAAAGCCCCGCAGGCCACAGCGGAGGGGCATGCCACTGGCAGGTGCCCGGAGCGGAAATCACCTGGTGGTTGCCAAGAACCGCTCGTCGTGGCAGGCTCCGCAGAGTACGTCTGATCGCTACGCCCCGAGGGCCCCGCAGGACTCGCAGCGCCGCCGCTTCCGGCCGCGCACGCCCGGGTTGCCCACCAATACGGGGCGTGATCGTGTTGACCGTCAAACTTTTTGGTGAGACGCTGAAAGCCCCGCGCACCTTAGCTGTTTGGCATGTAGCAACGGCAGAGCAACACTCGAGTATGTCAAGCACCGCGGGTGCGAATCCCTCACGACCCACACCGCTTCGGTCGGTCACTCAGTGTGGAGGACCATCCATCATGGCAAAGGCGCTTCTCGGTTACGTCGGCGGCTCCGACCCTCGACTCCTCGCCGAGATGCGACGGCTCCAGCAGCGCGTACAGGACCTGGAATCCGAGCTCGTACGAATCCAGGCGGAGAACGACGCGCTGACGGCTGCCGCTTCTCACGACAGGATCATGGAGAGCATCGACGCACACCAGGCGGAGCCTGCGCTCACCTGATCGCTGCATCGCTCCACGACAGCACATGCAGTGGTTGGGCTGCCCGTATCAACCGCTAAGTTGTCAGAGTTGCAAGGGACGCTTCGGCGTCCCTTCTTTCTTGCCCCCGTCTCCGTCTTTACCTGCCCCCGCGCATCCTTTCACCCTCTTTAACGTCTGATGTGCCCTGCATGTTCATGGGCGAAACCGCCAGGTTGCGAGGGTTCGTGGAGTGAGATAGCGGCGGAAGGTAGAGTCCAGCGCCGTGCACCTCAAGGCCCTGACCCTCCGCGGCTTCAAGTCGTTCGCCTCGGCGACCACGCTCCGGTTCGAGCCGGGGATCACGTGCGTCGTGGGGCCGAACGGCTCGGGCAAGTCCAATGTCGTGGACGCGCTCAGCTGGGTCATGGGCGAACAGGGCGCCAAGTCGCTGCGCGGCGGGAAGATGGAGGACGTCATCTTCGCCGGCACCACCGGCCGCCCGCCGCTGGGCCGCGCCGAGGTGTCGCTGACCATCGACAACTCCGACGGGGCGCTCCCGATCGAGTACGCCGAGGTCACCATCACGCGGATCATGTTCCGCAACGGCGGCAGCGAGTACCAGATCAACGGCGACACCTGCCGTCTGCTCGACATCCAGGACCTCCTCTCCGACTCAGGCATCGGCCGCGAGATGCACGTCATCGTCGGCCAGGGTCAGCTCGACTCCGTCCTGCACGCCGACCCCATGGGCCGTCGCGCCTTCATCGAGGAGGCGGCCGGCGTCCTCAAGCACCGCAAGCGCAAGGAGAAGGCGCTGCGGAAACTGGACGCGATGCAGGCCAACCTCGCGCGCGTGCAGGACCTGACCGACGAGCTGCGCCGCCAGCTGAAGCCACTGGGCCGGCAGGCTGCGGTCGCCCGCCGGGCCGCCGTGATCCAGGCGGACCTGCGCGACGCCCGGCTGCGCCTGCTGGCCGACGACCTCGTACGGCTCCGGGAGGCGCTGAAGGCCGAGGTCGCCGACGAGGCCGCGCTGAAGGAGCGCAAGGAGGCCGCCGAACAGGAGCTGAGGAAGGCGCTGCAGCGCGAGGCGCTGCTGGAGGACGAGGTGCGGCAGCTCACGCCGCGCCTCCAGCGGGCCCAGCAGACCTGGTACGAGCTCTCCCAGCTCGCCGAACGCGTCCGCGGCACGATCTCGCTGGCCGACGCCCGGGTGAAGAGCGCCACCTCCGTGCCCGCCGAGGAGCGTCGCGGCCGCGACCCCGAGGACATGGAGCGCGAGGCCGCCCGCATCCGCGAGCAGGAGGCCGAGCTGGAGGCCGCCCTGGAAGCGGCCCAGCGGGCGCTCGACGACACGGTCGCCCACCGGGCGGAGCTGGAACGCGAACTGGCGGTCGAGGAACGGCGCCTCAAGGATGTCGCCCGTGCCATCGCCGACCGCCGCGAGGGCCTGGCCCGGCTGAACGGGCAGGTCAACGCCGCCCGTTCGCGCGCCGCGTCCGCCCAGTCCGAGATCGACCGGCTGGCCGCGGCCCGGGACGAGGCCCAGGAGCGGGCCGTCACCGCCCAGGAGGAGTACGAGGCACTGAAGGCCGAGGTCGACGGCCTCGACGCCGACGACGTGGAGCTCGCCGACCGGCACGAGGAGGCGAAGCGGCAGCTGGCGGCGGCCGAGTCCGCCCTCACCGCTGCCCGGGAGGCGGCCACCGCGGCGGAGCGCGAACGAGCGGCGACGCAGGCCCGCCACGAGGCCCTGGCCCTCGGGCTGCGCCGCAAGGACGGCACCGGCGCGGTGCTCGCGGCCAAGGACCGGCTCGCCGGACTGCTCGGCCCGGCCGCCGGACTCCTCACCGTGACGCCCGGTCACGAGGCCGCCCTGGCCACCGCCTTCGGCGCCGCCGCCGACGCCCTCGCCGTCCCCTCCCCGGCGGCCGCCGCCGACGCCATCCGCCTGCGGCGCCAGCACGAAGCCGGCCGGGCCGCCCTGCGGCGCGCCGGCGGCGCCGACCACGTACCCGACCCG
>NZ_JBHYKH010000145.1:9684-17986 GCF_042741275.1 Streptomyces sp. NPDC058964 | reverse complement strand
GTCCTGACGGCCCTGCACACGACGGCACGATCCCGCCTCACCGAGTCCGCACACCGCCCGGACCACTGAGCCCTGGGTGCGGCCCGCTCGCGGGCGGTCCCGGTGTGCTGGTGCCCGGGGAGGGCGCGGTGGCGCGGCTCCGTGCTGGTGGGCCGTGCGAGGCGCGAGCGGGTTTCGCGGCAGGGGAGGCGGCCCGACCCGTGCCTGGCGTACCGCCGAGCGCTCAGGACGTGCTTCGGGGGCGCCCGGACTGTGCCGGACGCCCCCGAGGGCGTGCCGCCGCTACGCGGACGCGGCCGCCGCGTCCGCGGCCTGGGCCCTCAGCGCGCGCTCGATGCCCGAGCGGGACTCCGAGACCAGCCGGCGCAGGGCCGCGTTCGGCTCGGCCGAGGCGAGCCAGGCGTCCGTCCTGACCAGCGTCTCCTGCGTGACCTGGATCGACGGGTAGAGGCCGATCGCGATCTGCTGGGCGATCTCGTGCGAACGGGAGTCCCAGACGTCCTTGAGGGCCTCGAAGTACTTGTCCGCGTACGACGCCAGCAGCTCCCGCTGGTCCGTCTGGACGAAGCCGCCGATCACCGCCTCCTGGACGGCGTTCGGGAGCTTGTCGGACTCGATGACCGACGCCCACGCCTCCGCCTTGGCCTCCGGCGTCGGGCGGGCCGCCCGGGCGGTGGCCGCGTGGCGCTCGCCGGCGGCCGTCCTGTCCCGCTCGTACTCGCCCGCGATCTCCGCCTCGTCGAAGCGGCCGACCGCGGCGAGACGCTCCACGAACGCCCAGCGCAGCTCCGTGTCGACGACCAGGCCCTCGACCGTGTGGGTGCCGTCCAGCAGGCCCTCCAGCAGGTCCAGCTGCTCCGGAGTGCGGGCGGTCGCGGCGAACGCCCGCGCCCACGCCAGCTGGTGGTCGCCGCCCGGCGCCGCGGTCCGCAGGTGGGCCAGCGTGGCGTCCGTCCAGCGGGTGAGCAGGGCCTCGCGGGAGGCCGGGTCGGCGTACAGCTCGACGGCCACCTTCACCTGGCGGTGGAGCGACTGGACGACGCCGATGTCGGACTCCTTGCCGATGCCCGACAGGACCAGGCTGAGGTAGTCGCGGGTGGCGAGTTCGGCGTCGCGGGTCATGTCCCACGCCGACGCCCAGCAAAGGGCCCGCGGCAGGGAGGACTCGAAGTCGCCGAGGTGCTCGGTCACGAACGCCAGGGACTGCTCGTCCAGCCGGACCTTCGCGTACGACAGGTCGTCGTCGTTGAGCAGGACCACGTCCGGGCGGCCCCTGCCCACCAGCTGCGGTACGGCCGTCAGCTCGCCGTCCACGTCCAGCTCGACGCGGTCGACGCGGACCAGCTTGCCGCTCTCGTCGTCGAGGTCGTACAGGCCGACCGCGATCCGGTGCGGGCGCAGGGTCGGCTCGCCCTTGGCACCCGCGGGCAGGGCCGGTGCCTCCTGACGGACGGCGAAGGAGGTGATCACACCGTTCGCGTCCGTCTCGATCTCGGGACGCAGGACGTTGATGCCGGCCGTCTCCAGCCACTTCTTCGACCAGGTCTTCAGGTCACGCCCGGAGGTCTCCTCCAGTGCGCCCAGCAGGTCGGACAGACGCGTGTTGCCGAACGCGTGCCGCTTGAAGTAGGCCTGCACGCCCTTGAAGAACTCGTCCATGCCGACGTACGCGACGAGCTGCTTGAGCACGCTGGCGCCCTTGGCGTACGTGATGCCGTCGAAGTTGACGAGCACGTCGTCCAGATCGCGGATCTCCGCCATGATCGGGTGGGTGGACGGCAGCTGGTCCTGCCGGTACGCCCACGTCTTCATGGAGTTGGCGAAGGTGGTCCACGCGTGCGGCCAGCGCGACCCGGGCGCGTAGGCCTGGCAGGCGATGGAGGTGTAGGTGGCGAACGACTCGTTCAGCCACAGGTCGTTCCACCACTCCATGGTGACCAGGTCGCCGAACCACATGTGCGCCAGCTCGTGCAGGATGGTCTCCGCGCGCACCTCGTACGCCGCATCCGTCACCTTGGACCGGAAGACGTACTGGTCGCGGATGGTCACCGCGCCCGCGTTCTCCATCGCGCCCGCGTTGAACTCCGGCACGAAGAGCTGGTCGTACTTCTTGAACGGGTACTCGCAGTCGAACTTGTCCTGGAACCAGTCGAAGCCCTGCCGGGTCACCTCGAAGATCGCGTCCGAGTCGAGGAACTCGGCGAGCGACGGACGGCAGTAGATGCCCAGCGGAACGCTCTGGCCGTCCTTCTCGTACACGCTGTGCACGGAGTGGTACGGGCCGACGATCAGCGCGGTGATGTACGTCGAGATGCGGGGCGTCGGCTCGAAGACCCAGACGTCGTCCCTCGGCTCCGGCGTGGGCGAGTTGGAAATGACCGTCCAGCCAGTCGGTGCCTTCACCGTGAACTGGAAGGTGGCCTTCAGGTCCGGCTGCTCGAAGGAGGCGAAGACCCGGCGGGCGTCCGGCACCTCGAACTGGGTGTAGAGGTAGGCCTGCTCGTCGACCGGGTCGACGAAGCGGTGCAGGCCCTCGCCGGTGTTGGTGTACGCGCAGTCGGCGACGACACGGAGGACGTTGCGGCCCTCCAGGAGGCCCGGGAGCGCGATCCGCGAGTCCTTGAAGACCTCGTCGGGGTCGAGCGGGTCGCCGTTGAGGGTCACCTCGTGGACCGCCGGGGCCACCAGGTCGACGAAGGACTCGGCACCGTTTTCGGTGACGTCGAAGCGCACCGTGGTCACGGACCTGTAGGTGCCGCCCTCCTGCGCGCCGGAGAGGTCGAGATCGATCTCGTACGAGTCAACGGTCAGCAGCTTCGCCCGCTGCTGCGCCTCATCGCGAGTCAGGTTTGTGCCAGGCACGCGGTCATCTCCTCGTTATGTGTGGGTTGCGCCATCCTTCCACGGGACCCACGCGGAACGCGATGTCCGGATCCCGCCGGTCGGCCGGGCGCGATCGCGTCAGCCTGGGCACATGACGACGTACACCGCACGACCCGTCGGCCCGCCGGTCCTGAAGGAGCTGCGCTCCGTCGACGACGCGGGGCGACGGACGGTTCCCCTGACGGACGAGGAGGGCGGCGCCCCACTGCGCTGCTGCCTGCGCCGGAGCGTACCCGGCGAGCGGATCGCCCTCGTCTCCTACGCGCCCCTGCGCCGCTGGGCGGCCCGCACCGGGGCCGATCCGGGCGCCTACGACGAACAGGGCCCCGTCTTCATCCATGCGGAGGAGTGCCCGGGGCCGGACGGCGGCGGACTCCCCTTCGCCGGCGCCCACCGCACCGTCCGCCGCTACTCGGCCGAAGGGCGCATCCTGGGCGGGCGGCTGGTGGAGGCCGCCGGTGACCTCGAGGCGGCCTTCGCGGAGGCCTTCGCCGACCCCGAGGTGGCCCTCGTCCACGTACGGGCCGTGGAGTACGGGTGCTTCCTGTACGAGGTGCGGCGGCCGTAGGGCGCGTCCACGACGAGCGGCGGCAGCGGGGGTCCGTCCGGATCCCCTCCCGCCCGCGCGCACCGCCGTTGTCCCCGGTGCGGGGCGCGCACAAAGGTGCCCGCGTTCACCGGCGGCCGTCGCGCGGACGGCCCCGGCCTGACCGCGGTGCTCTGTCCCGCCTCCGGCCCGGCGCTCCTCGGGGCGGCGGTCGCCCGGCATGCGGAAGGGGCGGCCACACGATCGTGACCGCCCCTCGCGCACAGGTCACTTCGCGGAGAGCTCGGCCGCCACCAGTTCGGCGATCTGCACCGCGTTCAGGGCCGCGCCCTTGCGGAGGTTGTCGTTGGAGACGAACAGGGCCAGGCCGTTGTCGACGGTCTCGTCGCGGCGGATACGGCCGACGTACGAGGGGTCCTTGCCGGCCGCCTGGAGGGGGGTCGGGATGTCGGTGAGGACGACACCCGGCGCGTCGGCGAGCAGCTCGGCCGCCCGCTCCGGGGAGAGCGGACGGGCGAAGCGGGCGTTGACCTGGAGGGAGTGGCCGCAGAAGACCGGGACGCGCACACAGGTGCCGGAGACCTTCAGCTCCGGGATCTCCAGGATCTTGCGGGACTCGTTGCGGAGCTTCTGCTCCTCGTCGGTCTCGTTCAGACCGTCGTCCACGAGGTTGCCGGCAAAGGGCAGCACGTTGAAGGCGATGGGCCGCTTGTAGACGCCCGGCTCCGGGAAGTCGACCGCCTCGCCGTCGTGCGTCAGCTTCTCCGCGTCGGCGATCACCTTCTGCGCCTGGCCGTGCAGCTCGGCCACGCCCGCGAGGCCCGAGCCGGACACCGCCTGGTAGGTGGCGACGACCAGGGCCTCCAGGCCCGCCTCGGCGTGCAGGGGGCTGAGGACCGGCATCGCGGCCATGGTGGTGCAGTTCGGGTTCGCGATGATGCCCTTGGGGCGGTTCGCGATCGCGTGCGGGTTCACCTCGGAGACCACCAGGGGCACCTCCGGGTCCTTGCGCCACGCGGAGGAGTTGTCGATCACGACGGCGCCCTGGGCGGCGACCTTCTCGGCCAGCGCCTTGGAGGTCGCGCCGCCCGCGGAGAAGAGCACGATGTCGAGGCCCGTGTAGTCGGCGGTCGCCGCGTCCTCCACCGTCACACCGTCGAGGACCGTCCCCGCGGAACGTGCGGAGGCGAACAGACGCAGCTCGTCCACCGGGAAGTTCCGCTCGGCGAGGATCCTGCGCATGACCGTGCCGACCTGACCGGTGGCTCCGACGATTCCGACCCTCACTGCGACTCCTTCAGCTGGCTTGCGAGTGCCCCTCCCGTGGCCGGGGCCTTTCCATCATGCGTCTCACCCCGGCCGGTGTGTCCAATCCTTTGCCCGAGGGATGGGACGGGTCTCACGTTCAGCCGCGCAGCTCGATGCTCCACTTGCCGGACGTCCTGATCTGGAGGAATCCGCCCGGAACGCGCTGCAGACCGGAAGCCGTACTGATCCGGCGTACCGGTTCCAGGCGTTCGTCCAGCTCCCAGAGCACCACGAGGTCCAGCATCCCGCGTGCCTCGTGCTTGATCATCACCTCGGCCTCGGGTCCGGTGTGACGTACGACTCCATATCCCTGGCCCTCCACGCGCCGCTTGCCCAGCACCGGCACCGAGGCCAGGTCCTCGGTCTCGATGCGCCAGGCGGTGTCGTCGCTCGCGGCGAAGACGTGGACGTAGCAGTACCCGGCCGCCGAGACCCACAGCGGGCCGACGGTCGGACGCCGCCGCCCCACGCTGTCGGCGGAGATCCGCATCTGGCCGTCGGCCTGGAGGGAGCGGGTCTCCAGCGACCCGGTGTCGGAGCTGGTGCGGCGCAGGCCGAGCAGCGTGGGCGGGCCGTCGTAGCGGAACACCGCGCTGCCGCGGCCCTCCACGGCACCGGAGAACCGGGGCACCTGCTCGATCGGCAGCAGGCGCAGGCTCCAGTCGCCCCCGTTCTCCACCTTCAGCCGCACCTGCGGCTCGCCCTTGCGGAAGATCACGGCACGGCCGTTCCTGCCGTGCCGGGAGCCCTCCAGGAACTGCTCCTCGTCGTCGTACTCGTCGAGCAGCTTCACCCGGTGCGACGCGAAGGTGCCGGCGTCGGTGAAGGAGTACTCCAGCAGCGCGGGCCGTCCCGGGGCCGGGTTGGCGAGGGTGACGGTCTTGTCGCCGCGGCCCGTCCAGGCTCCGGCCGCCTGCGCGGCGGGGCCGTCGAGCACGGGGAGGGGGCGGGCGGTGAGCTGCCAGGGGCCGTCCGCCTCCAGGAGCAGCAGCAGCGGGCCGTCCGGGACGGGCACCGTCTGGCGGAACCGGTCGGTGTCGTTGACCAGCAGGTCGTACTCGTCGGGCCTGGTCAGATGACGGGCCTCCAGGCACTTCAGTCCGAAGTAGCCGCCCCCGTCCTCGTCCCCCGCGAAGTCGACGTCGAGGTCGGCCGCCGCGCCGGTGTACGCGATCACCTCCGGGCCGTACCCCTGCAGGGGGCCCGTGCCGAGCCCGCGGGCCACCGACAGCGGCTGTACCGTCACCGTCCAGTCGTGGTCGGCCTCCACCCGCAGCCGCAGCGGGCGCCCCTCCGGGGGCAGCACGAGGGCGCGGCCGCGGAAGTCGTGCAGGGTGCTGCTGTAGACGAGGTCGTCGTCCTTGTTGCGGCGGGTGAGGGTGTGCATCCCGAAGTAGCCGTCACCCTCGTGCCAGGCCTCGACGATCACCGGGCCCGGGGGGAGGGGCGCGTCCACGGAGACGACCCCGTTGCCGCGCCCGCGCTGGATGTACGGGGGGAAGCCGGGGCCGAAGGAGTGGGGGGCGGCATCCTGCGGGGCCGCGGTGGGGGAGGGACGGGCCGGAACGGCGGCCGGGGCGGCCGGTGCCGGCGGGACCGGGAGCGGCGGCACCGGAGACGGCGGCGGCGCCGGAGCCGGCGCCGGAGCCGGTTCCTCCACCGCGATGCCGAAGTCCGTCGCCAGCCCCGCGAGCCCGGAGGCGTACCCCTGGCCCACCGCCCGGAACTTCCACTCGCCGTTGCGCCGGTAGAACTCCCCGAGCACGAACGCCGTCTCGCGCGTCGCGTCGGTCACCGCGTAGTGCGCCACCACCGCGCCGTCCGCTCCCAGCGCCTGTACGTACAGTCCGGGCACCTGCCCGAAGACCCCGCCGTCGCAGGAGCCCGCTATCAGCACCCGCTGTATCTCCGGCTCGACGCGCGGCAGGTCCACCTCCAGCCACTCGGCGAGCATTCCGCCGCCCTCGCCCGCTCCCGTGTGCCGTACGGCACCGGAGGGGTGCGCGGGCTGGTTGTAGAACACGAGGTCGGCATCGCCGCGGACCTTGCCCGCCGCGTCGAGCAGCAGGGCCGAGGCGTCCACGGACGGAGCTCCGGGAACGCTCTGCCGGCAGACCGCGACCCTCAACGGAGCTGCGGGAACAGGGGTGTTGGCGCCTTTGGTGATGTGCGTCATGGGGCTCATGGTGGCAGTGGAGATGAGGTGAAGTCGATGAGTGTGAAACGAGTAGATCAAGTGGAGGAACGGGGTCCGGAAGATCGCGGAAATTCATTCCGAACGTTTCCGCGCCCACCGGCGTCATAGGGGAAACGCGGCGAGGGGAGGGGTGGCTGTGCTGCGCAGAAAGGCCCGCCGCGGTCAGGGGGTGGTCCACGGAGGGGACGATCCGCTGGACGCGGCTCAGGAACGCCGGGTGCGGGCGGTGCTCGCGCTGGGCGGGGTACCGCAGGCGGACCTGCTGGACGGGGTGCAGCAGGTCCGCCTCCGGCTGCTCGAGCGGGCCGCGAAGGGGGAGGAAGCGCCGCGGGACGTGTCCGCCTGGGCGGCGGTCGTCGCCTCGAACCTCGCCATGGACTGGCACCGCTCCAAGCGCCGTCAGGAACGCCTGGGCGAACGCCTGGCCTCGCTGCGGCAGGGAGAACACCCCTCGGGCGAGGACACCAGCGTGCTCTCCCTCGCCGTCGCCCAGGGCCTGGACGACCTGCCCGACAGTCAACGACAGGTCGTCGTCCTGCGCTTCTACGCCGATCTGCCGGTGCGCGGGATAGCCGAGGAGCTCGGCATTCCCGAGGGCACCGTCAAGAGCAGGCTGCACACGGCGGTACGCGCTCTGCGCGCCCGCCTGCACGAGGACGAGGTGGTGTGACGTGACCGCCGGACACGAGAACGGCTACGACGGCCACGAGGGATACGACGGCATGGACGCGCTGCCGGCCGTGCTCTCCGGTGAACCGCTGCCGGACGCGGCCCACGCCGACGCCGCCTTCATGGCCGAACACCGGGCGGCGGCCGCCGACGTGGCACTGCTGCGGGAGCAGCTCGGCATCATCGGGGACGCGCTGGCGGAGCCCGCCCCGGCACGGAAGCCGGCTCCGGCGCCGGCGGCACGTCCGCCGCGCGCCCGGCGGCCCCGCGCGGCCCGCTTCGCCTTCGGGGCCCTCGCGGTGGCGGCCGTCGCGGCCGTGCTGACCGGGATGGCCTGGCTGATGACCCAGTCGGGCGGCGGCGTCTCGGCCGACGGGGCGAGCGACAGCGCGGCCAAGTCCTCCGACGAGAAGACCGGCAGCGGCGCGGTGTACATGGCCTGTGCCCGGCTCGTGGCCGAGGGCGACGTGACCGCCGTCGAGCGCGTCCGGGGCTCCGGACAGCGCCGTGTCACCCTGCATGTCACCCGCTACTACAAGCCGGTGAACGGCAAGGAGGAGCTCACCTTCGTCACGGACGGGTCGGTCGGCCCCGGCCCCCGCGAAGGCGAGCACGTGCTGGTCGGCTTCTCGGGCCGGGCCCCCGTCCCGGACCGGTTGGGGAACGGGTAACGGGATATAGCCCAAGAGCGGGGGGGC
>NZ_JBHYKH010000145.1:0-9674 GCF_042741275.1 Streptomyces sp. NPDC058964 | reverse complement strand
CCCGTGCGTGTGCGGGGCGCGGGGGGCCGGCCCCCCCGCCCGTCACGGGGGGGGCCCGGTCACCGGGCTCGCGGCCGACGAGCGGGCCGCCTTCGGCGGCGAAACGGTGTCGACGCCGTCCGCGGCCGCGACTCCCGCCTGCGGATGACCCGTGCACACGGAAGGGCGGGCGCCCACCAGGACGCCCGCCCCCTGTCCCCGGACCGGTGTTACGGAGTGACCTTCTCGATCTTCACGCTGCCGATGCCCGCGACCGTGCCGCGCGCGTTCACCAGCTGGACCTGCCCGAAGAACTCGCGCCCTTCGGGAGCCTCCGCGGCCGCCGTGACCCGGCCGGTCACCGTGGCCGAGTCACCCGTGCCGAGCTTGACCGGCGTCGAGCCGTCGACGGTGACGCTGCCGAGCGCGGAGGAGAAGAACACGTCCCGGTAGTCGTAGTCGGTGGAGCCCGACGGGACCGAGTAGCCGACGACCTCGATCGTGTAGGTGCCGGCGGCCGGTGAGGCGATGGAGACGGCCTCCTCGGAGTCGCCGTCCGCGGACTGCGCGACCTGCTTGCCACTGGCGTCGTACACCGTCAGGTCGAGGTCGGCCGACGTGTCGGAGACGCTGCCGATGGCGACGTCGAGCGACTTGGCGCCCTCCGGCACGGTCACCGTGGTGGTCTGGGTCTCGCCCTCCTTGATGGCCGGCCGGGCCGTCTTCGAGGAGCCGAGCGGACCGCCGACGAGCTTGCCGTCCAGGGCCGCGAAGTTGTTGGTCACCTTCCAGTCGACGGTGGCCGGGGTGCCGGCCTTCGCCTCGGGCACGGTCACGGTCTCCGGGTCGAAGGCCGCGCCGAGGACGGTGACGTCCAGCTTGTACGGGTTGTCGAGCAGCGGCGAGGTGCGGCGCGCCTCGACCTCGATCTCCCAGACGCCGGCCTGCGGGTCGGCGTACGAACGGACGTCCGGCCTGCAGCCGTTGCCGTCGAGGTAGTTGTTGTAGCAGAACGGCGTCGAGGTGTTGTCGACCGGAACGCCGTACGGGTGGATCGAGATGAACCGGGTCTGGCTCCTGTCCGTCAGCCCGCTCATCGCGACCTCGAGCGACTTGGCGCCCGCGGGCACGTTCAGGAAGTACGACTGGGTGCTGTTGCGCTGCACCGAACCCGACGCGGAGAAGGTGTGGTCGACCGGGGCGGCCACCACGACCGTCGTGAGGATCTGCTTGTCGATCCCCTCGGTCCTCGGGTCGTCGACCTCCAGGATCGCGCTCTTGATACCCGCGGACCGCGGGGCCGCCTGGACCTTGACGGTCACCGGCTGGTTCAGCGGCAGCCTCACCTCGTCGTCGCCGAGGATCCGGAAGGTGTCACCGGCGTTGTTCTCGAGGTGCAGATCGTGCCGGACCGCCGGGTCCGGACCGGAGGTGCGGGTGATCGTGACGTCGTACGTCTTCCGCTGACCGGCCTTCAGTCCCCCCTCGCGGTCGTACAGGCCCGTGCCGAAGCCCGGTGTCTTCAGTGCGAAGTCGATCGCGGTGTCGACGGGTGCCTTGACGGTGTAGTCGTGGGCGGTCGCCTCGTCGCGGATCGCGTCCCAGGCGTCGACGATGTCGATGCGGCCCGCACCCTCCTCGTACGCCTGCGCGCCCTTGATGTGGTGGGCGGTCGAGGTGAGAGCCGTGCGCAGGTCGGCCGGGCTGAGGGCGATGCCCTTCTGCTTGGCGGCGCTCAGCAGCAGCGCGCTCGCGCCGGTCGCCTGCGGGGAGGCCATCGAGGTGCCCTGGAGCATCGAGTAGCCGGCCGGGAGCGAGTAGCCCGCCTCGGCGACCGGGGAGCCCGGCAGCCAGGTCTGGGTGGTGTTGATCGCGGCGCCGGGGGCGACCAGGGTCGGCGTGAAGCCACCGTCCTCGCGCGGGCCGCGGGAGGAGAAGGGCATCAGCGCGTACTTCTTCTCCACCTGCGAGCCGTAGTTGGCGGCCCAGGTCTCCTTGGAGACGCCCGCGCCGACCGAGATGACCTTGTCGGCCAGGCCGGGGTCCCCGATGGTGTTGGCGCCGGGGCCGGAGTTGCCCGCGGAGATGACCAGCTGGACGCCGTAGGTGTCGATCAGGCGCGTGTAGAGCTCGGCGCGCGCGTTGTTGCCGTCGTTGAGCGCAGGGAGGCCGCCGATCGACATGTTCACGATGTCGACGCCGCGGTTGGCGACGAGGTCGATCATGCCCTCGGTGAGGGCGACGTTGGTGCAGCCGCCGGTCCAGGTGCAGGCGCGGGAGGAGACGATCTTCGCGCCGGGAGCGGCGCCGTTCATCTTCCCGCCGAACAGGCCGTTGGCGGAGGTGATGCCGGCGACGTGCGTGCCGTGCTCGGACTCGATGACGCCGATGTTGACGAAGTCGGCCTTCTTGCCCACCCATGACCCGCCGTACGGGTCCATCGGCACGTCCTTGCGGATCTGCACGACGAACGGCTGCCGCTCGACCACGTCGGTGGCCGGGTCGTCGGTGCCGAAGTAGCCGATCTGGTAGCCGTCCTTGTACGGCTTCATCGGCGTGTCGTCGGAGAAGTCGTTGTTGTTGTTCAGGTCGACGGTGACCGTGCCGGCCGCCGCGTCGTACAGGACGCCCCAGGAGTCGGTGGTGTCGCCGTCCCGGTTCGCGTCGCCCGCCGCGTCGCCGCCGTTGGTGTACGACTCCTTGAACGTGCTGATCTGGTACGACCCCGCCGGCGCCGTCCATGTCCTGCCGCCGTAGGTGAAGGTCGGCCCGGACACGGCGGTCACCATCGGACGCCAGGTCTGGTCGCTGTCGACGATCGGGTCGGTCGCGGTCACCCAGTCGACGATCTTCCGCTCGCCGGTGCTGGTCGTTTGCAGCGCCGGGTGGCCGAGGTCGACGCCGGAGTCGAGGATGCCGATGGTGATGCCGCGGCCGTCCGCCTTGGGGTGGTCCTTGACGAAGTCGACGGCGCCGGTCTCGAAGGACGGGTTGTACGGGTTCTCGGCCGGGGTCTGTTTGCCCGGGCCGGAGTAGGCGGCCGCGGTCCCCGTGCTCCCGGCGCCCTTCGCGGTGTCCGCGCTCGGCGTCGGGTCGTCGAGCTGGATCTCCTGCCGCAGGTCGATGGCGTGCACCGAGGAGAGCTTGGCGGCGGCGGCGATCGCCGAGTCCGCCTTGCCGGTCGGGACGGTGGCGCGGACGTAGCCGAGCCTGTCGTAGGTGCGGCCCACGGAGCCGCCCTTGACCGCGTCCAGCTCCTGGGCCACCCGCTCGGTCTGCCCCGGGGCGGTCGCGACCATCATGGTGACGTTCTTGTCGCCGGCGGCCTTGGCCTCGGCGAGCAGGTCGGCGTCGTCCGAACCGAGTTTGTCGTGGGCGGACTTGACGCCGGCGTCGGCGGTGGCGTGCGGCGTATCCGCGGCGAGGGCCAGGGGTATCGGCCCGGTCGCGGAGAGAGCGGCCGCCACGCCCACCGCCACGGCTATGCGGGCCAGGCGTCTCGGGCCGGGTATGGGATCGCGCTCGGGGGTGTGGGTCATCGGCATCCCTTGTCAGGTAGAGATTCCAGTGCCGGACGAGCGCACAGCTTTACCCAAGGGATGGAACTTTGGGCACCCTTGACCGAATCGAAATCGATGTATGGGGAAAACCCGCTATCGGATTGGGGAGTTAAGTCCCCGATCGATCACATTTCCTTGGAACGGGCGTAATGGCGGGACGCCTTCGCGCGGTTGCCGCAGGCGGCCATGGAGCACCAGCGGCGGGTGCCGTTGCGCGACGTGTCGAAGAAGTGCAGGACGCACGACTCGTGGGCGCAGCCGCGGATGCGGTCGGGGGCCGTGCCGAGCAGTTCCAGGTAGTTGCGGGCGGCGAGCCAGGCGGGACCCCAGGAGGAATCGGCGAACTCGGGCCGCTCGCCCGGTCCTTCGGCGGTGAGCGTGGGCCGGATCCGCCCGTGCGCGAGCACGGCGTCGACCAGCGGCGCGCCCTCCTCCAGTGATCCGTCCACCGCGGCCTTCAGGGCGTCCCGTGCCTGGAGCAGGTGGAGCAGCGCCTGGGTGCCGGGGGTGTACTCGTCCGCCAGCCCGTTGCTCGCGAGCCACACCGCCAGTCCGTCGGTGCCGGTGAGCAGGTCCTCGGTGACGCCCTCCCGGTTCCACCGCGTGTTGAGCAGGTCGAGCGCGAGCGGCTCACCGACGAGGGGACGGGGGTCGGGGATGGCGGGCATCGGGCACTCACTCCTTCTCTGCTAACCGCTCAAGGGTACGTGACCGGTTGACCCACTCGAATATAACCTCTAACCTCATTTAGAAAGGTTAGATCAATGAAAAGGTGGAGCCATGACCTTGCGCACCGGCCACATCGGCCTCAACGTCACCGACCTCGACCGCTCGCTCGCCTTCTACCGGGACGTCCTGGGCTTCGCCCTGCTGGCCGAGGGCAAGGACGACGACCGCCGGTACGCGTTCCTCGGCGAAGGCGACGCCCTGGTCCTCACCCTCTGGCAGCAGGCGGGGGAGACGTACGACGGGGGCCGGGCCGGTCTGCACCACCTCGCCTTCACGGCGGACTCGATCGAGCGGGTCGGGGAGTACGAGTCCGCGCTCCGCGCCGCGGGCGTGCACTTCGCCCACGAGGGAGTGGTGGCCCACCGGGAGGGCTCGGCCTCGGGCGGGATCTTCTTCCACGACCCGGACGGCACCCGGCTGGAGATCTCCGTCCCGCATGGCGCGGAGAACGCGCCGGCGCCCCACGCCTCCGCCCCGACCTGCGGCTTCTTCTAGGCGAGGGGCAGCCATGGGCGTCTATCACCCGGGCTCACGGGCGGTGCAGGACCGCGTCGGCGTGCGCCTGGCGGCCGACCATGTGGGCCGTGCCGTCGGCCAGGGCATCAAACCCGTGGCCGCCGCCTTCCTGGAGCTCCAGCCACTGCTGATCGCCGGCGCCGCGGACCCGGCGACCGGCCGGGTCTGGGCCTCGCCGCTGTCCGGCACCCCCGGCTTCGTGCGGGCCACCGGCCCCCGGCAGATCTCCGTCGCGGGCGGGCCACCCGCGTCCGACCCGCTCGCGTCGGCCCTCGCCGCACCGGGCACACCCGTCGCGACCATCGCGCTCGACCCGCGAACCCGCCGCCGCATGCGCCTGAACGGCCGGCTCCGGCCCACGGCACGGGGGTTCGCGATCGAGGCGGACCGGGTGTTCTCCAACTGCCCGAAGCACCTGCAGAAGAGGGACGGCTACGAGCTCACCGGCCGCGCGCCCGCCCCGCCCGTCCGCTCCGGCGAACTGACCGACGCACAGGCCGGGTTCGTGGCGGCCGCCGACACCTTCTTCATCGCCACCGTGCACTCCGGCGGCGCCGATGTCAGTCACCGCGGCGGCAACCCCGGTTTCGTGCGCGCCGACTCGCCCCGCGAGCTGAGCTGGCGCGACTACCCCGGCAACGCCATGTTCCTCACCCTCGGCAACCTGACCACGGACCCGCGCGCCGGGCTGCTGTTCCTGGACTGGACGACGGGCTCCGCCCTCCAGCTCACCGGCACGGCCCGTACGGAGTTCGGCGGCGACGGGGAGCGGACCGTCCGCTTCACGGTCTCCGAGGCCGTGGAGACCCCGGCGGCCGTGCCGCTGCGCTGGTCCGCGCCGGAATACTCGCCTGCCAATCCGGGCCCGCCGCGTTAACGTCCCCCCGTGCGAGAGAAGTTGAGGGTGGCGGCCTACGCCGTGTGTGTCCGTGACGGACAGATCCTGCTCGCCCGCTCCCCCGCCCCCGACGGAACACCCGAATGGGTGCTGCCCGGCGGCGGCATGGAGCACGGCGAGGACCCCTACGACACCGTCCGCCGGGAAGTGACCGAGGAGACCGGCTACCGCATCGAGGTGACCGGCCTCCTCGGCGTGGACTCCTCCCGCCATGTCTTCCGGCGCGGCGGACTGCGCCGCGCCACCGACCACCACGGCGTGCGGATCATCTACGAGGGCACGGTCGTCGGCGGTGAACTCCGCAACGAGATCAACGGCTCCACCGACCTGGCCGCCTGGCAGGACCTGGCCGCGGTGCCCGGACTCACCCGGGTGCGTCTGGTCGACGCCGCGCTGCGGCTGTGGCGGGAGCGGCCGGCGGCGGGGCGGGCGGAACCGGCGTGAGCGCCGGGGCCGCCACGGTCTCGCCGTCCGGCCCCGGGGCCCGTCCCCTTACCCCGTGAGATGAACATGGAGTGACCGCCCCCGGGCCGCCCGAAATCCGCTCCATGACCGTGCCCGTACCCCGAGATCCACGTACGGTGATCGGCGTTGCCCGTTGCCGTCCCGTTCACGTGCAGGTCATCCCCGCTGCCAACGATCCAGAGCGAGCGGGACGTTCGCGACAGCGACCGCCCGCGACCACTGCCGACGCGTTCGCACTCGGGGAGATCGCGCCATGTCGCGCATACGCTCTGTCGCCACCTCCGCGCTGGGGGTCAACCGCCGTACCGTCCTCGCCGCCGCCGGGGCGGTGTCCGTCTCCGCGGGCATCGGCTACGCCCTGCGCCCCACGGACAGCCAGGCCGCCACCGCGTCCGAGGCGCCCGTCGCCTCCTCACGCAAGGCCGCGGCGGCCCCGCTCGCCCCCTACACCAAGGGCACCACCCTCGCCTCGGTCGCCGCACCCCGTACCGGCTCCGGCTACCGCCGCCTCGGCGACGGTGCCGGCTGGAAGCAGGTCGTGCGCTCCGACCTCGCCACCCCCAAGTCCGGCCGCGCGGGCCGCCGTACCGCCCTCGCCGCCTTCGTGCAGTTCACCGACCTGCACCTGATGGACGCCCAGCACCCGCTGCGCCTGGAGTACCTGCGTGCCGCCGACCCGCACGCCTGGCGCCCGCAGGAGGCGCTGACCGTGCAGGGCGCCATCTCGCTCGTCGAGCGGGTCAACGCGCTGCGGGGCGCCCCCGTCACCGGCTCCCCGCTCCACTTCGTCATGACCACCGGCGACAACACCGACAACAACGCCCACTCCGAACTGGAGTGGTTCATGCAGGTCATGAGTGGTGGCCGCATCACCCCCAACTCCGGTGACCCGCGGCACTACGAGGGCGTCCACAACAGCGGCCTCAAGCTGTACTGGCAGCCCGACTCCACACTCCGCGACGGCGACAAGGCGGTCGGTTTCCCGCACCTGAAGGGCTATCTGGCCGCCGCGATCCGCGAGGTCCGCAGCCCCGGACTCAACCTGCCCTGGTACGCCACGGTCGGCAACCACGACTTCCTCCCGCTGGGCTGCTACGGCTCCCACGGCGACCCCTACCTCGCCGAAGCGGCCATCGGCGGCAAGAAGCTGATGACCGCGACCGCCGCCGAGGCCAAGAAGCTCCAGGACGCCATCAAGAAGGCCAAGGACCCCAAGGGCGTGGGGTACCGCGACTTCCTCAAGGCCCACGCCCGCTCCATGCGCTCGGTCACCCCGGACGAGAAGCGGGCCCCCTACACCCCCGCCGACTACCTCAAGGCCCACCTCGACCCGGCCTACCAGGGCCTCGGCCCGGTCGGCCACGGCTACTCGTCGGCCAACCTGGCCGCCGGCACGCAGTACTACGTCTTCCGGATCTCGGACGACGTGATCGGCATCAGCCTCGACACCACCGACTCCGGGGGACACTACGAGGGCTCCATCGGCACGGCCCAGCTGAAGTGGCTGGACAGGACGCTGAAGGACAACAAGGACTCCTACGCGGTCGTCTTCAGCCACCACACCAGCAAGACGATGACCAACACCCGCCCGGACCCGGCCCACCCCGGTGAGCGACGGCACGACGGCGGCGAGGTCGTCTCGCTCCTCGCCTCCCACGCCAATGTCCTGGCCTGGGTGAACGGTCACGTCCACAAGAACATCATCACCCCGCACAAGGCCTCCGGCGGCCGCTCCTTCTGGGAGATCTCCACCGCCTCCCACGTCGACTACCCCCAGCTCGCCCGCGTGATCGAACTGGTGGACAACAAGGACGGCACGCTCTCGGTCTTCACCACGCTGATCGAGTCCGCCGCCCCGCACCGCACCGACTTCTCCGACCTCTCCCAGACGGGTCTGGCCGCCCTGTACCGGGAGCTCTCCTTCAACGCCCCCGGCGCCATCAAGACCCTCGCGGGCGACGCGAACGACCGGAACACCGAGCTGGTCCTGAAGAAGGGCTGAAAGCCACTCAACCGGCCCGACGGAAAGCAACCCCCGCCGCAACGCCCGTGTCACTCCCCCCGACCGAGCTCCACAACACCGAGCTCCACGGCACCGTTGGGGGAAGACATGTCCGTACGTACGACACTGGTGGGCGCCACGACACTGGTCCTGTCGGCCGCGCTGGCGGGACCGGCCCTGGCGGCCGCCCCCGCCCCGGGCGCCGCCGGGCACTCCGCCACCCGGCGGGCCGTCGAGGCGGCGGTCGAGGCGGGCGTCCCCGGGGTGACCGCGACCGCGAAGGACACCCACGGCGCCTGGTCCACGACGGCCGGCGTCGGCAACCGGGCCACGGGCGCCCCGCGCTCGGCGGACGACCGCTACCGCGTGGGGAGCATCACGAAGACCTTCGTGGCCACGGTCCTCCTCCAACTGGAGGCGGAGGGGAGGCTGTCCCTGGACGACAAGGTGGAGAAGTGGCTGCCCGGTGTGGTCCACGGCCACGGCCACGACGGCCGTGCGATCACGGTCCGCCGGCTCCTGAACCACACCAGCGGCATCTTCAACTACACGGCGGACGAGGACTTCGGCCGCACCTACTTCCTCGCGGACGGCTTCCTCCGGCACCGCTACGACACCCTGACGCCCGCCCAGCTGGTCGCGGTCGCGATGCGGCACAAGCCGGACTTCGCACCCGGCACGTCCTGGAACTACTCCAACACCAACTATGTGCTCGCCGGCATGGTGATCAGGAGCGTGACGGGCCACTCGTACGCCCAGGAGGTCACCCGCCGCGTCATCGACCCGCTGAAACTGACGGGCACCTCCCTTCCCGGCACGAGGGTCTCGGTCCCGCGGCCCAGCAGCCGTGCGTACTCGAAGCTCGCGGAGACGACGACGGGCCCGACGTACGACGTCACGAAGCTGAACCCCTCCCTGGCGTCCTCGGCGGGCGAGATGATCTCGGACTCCGCCGACCTGACCCGCTTCTACCGCGCTCTCCTGCGCGGCAGGCTCCTCCCGGCGAAGCAGCTGAAGGAGATGAAGACCACGGTGCGGATCGAGGGCGCCCCGAACATCGGCTACGGCCTCGGCCTCATGGACCGCACCCTGTCCTGCGGTGTGCACGTGTGGGGCCACGACGGCGGCATCCACGGCTCCTCGTCCGTGGCGGTGACGACCGCGGACGGCCGCCACGCACTGGCGTTCAACTTCAACGGGGACTGGGCGGGCGACAGCGACGCGGTGATGGAGGGGGAATTCTGCGGCACCTGATGCCCGCCCGGTCCAGGCCCGTTGTCCCTGGCCGAAGGTGAGCTTCGCCCTCCACGGGCCGGCGGAGTTGATGACCTCGACAGGGAGGCGGGGGTGGAGCCGCCGGCCCGGTCACGACCTTCCGCCGGGCCGTGAATTAGAGCCGCTCCGGGCCGGCCGCCGAGCCACACCAACCGCGCCGGCACGAGGAGGGGCCGCACGATCGCGTGCGGCCCCCCCGCGCCCCCCCCGATTTTCGCCGCCCCCCCCAGCCCGGGGGGCGCCCCCACAA
>NZ_JBHYKH010000144.1:5752-18059 GCF_042741275.1 Streptomyces sp. NPDC058964 | reverse complement strand
TCCTCCACCGGGACCTCCGTCTCGGCACCGTTGCGCACCACGCGCGCGGTGCGCGCCTGCAGACCTAGCAGGGCGCGGATGGCCTCACCGGTGCCGGCCTTCGCTCGGGCCTCCAGCAGCCGGCCGAGCAGGATCAGGGTCAGGATGACGCCGACGGCCTCGAAGTAGACCTCCCGTACGTCCTCGGGCAGCAGACCCGGGGCGAGGGTGACCAGCAGGCTGTAGCCGTAGGCGGCACTCGTACCCAGGGTGATCAGGGAGTTCATGTCGGCGGCGCGGTGGCGCAGGGTCAGCCAGCCCGTCAGATGGATCGGCCACCCGGTGTAGAACATCACCGGCGTGATCAGGGCCAGCTGCAGCCAGTGGTTCAGCATCCAGCCGGGCACCCAGGTGGCGCCGAACAGTTCGTGCGCCATCACCGCGAACAGCACCGGGGCGGTGAGCACCGCGCCAACCAGCACCCTGCGGGTGAGGTCCTTGATCTCCGCTTGTCGCTCGGCGGCGTCTGCGGCCTCCGCCTCGGCGGCCGTCCGTTCCTCACCGGCTGACGGAGGTGCGCCGGTTGAAGCAGCGGGTGCGGGGGGAATGGCGGCCGTGGTGTCGGCGCCGTCCGGAATGGGCGGTGCGGTGCCTTCCGGGGGTTCGACGAGGAGCGTGCCGTGGATCATGTTCATGCCGCAATCGAAGCCGAAGGAACCCGAACGGTCGGGGTTCAGCCGTACGGTCGTGCGGGTGTGGGCGGGCAGGCCGGCACCGACCTTGAGGTCGGGGAAGACCACCCGGGAGGTGCACTCGCCCGCTTCCTGGCGATCGAAGACCAGCTCTACAGGTGTGCCTTGGCGGACCTTGATCACGTCAGGGCTGTAGCCGCCCCGTACGGTCACCTCCACCCGCTGTACACCGCCTTCCAGCCGGGCGGCACCGGCCCGGCGCGGCCCGAAGAAGTACCAGCCCAGTGCGGCGATCAGCGCGGCCGAGGCGAGGACGACGACGATTTCGAGGGTACCCATGGGCTTCTCGCCTCCCTTGGCGGGTCACTCTCCAGCCTGTGCGCGAGTACCCCTGCCGGGTAAGGGCTGAACGGCCCCACTGGTCCTGGACCGTCCGGCTCCAGACCGCCGCACCAGACAGAGGAATACGTGGCCGAACTCAGCCGCGATGAAGCCGCCCCGATCACGACCATGGACGGGGGCACATCATCGATCCGCATGATGGTGTCCGAGGTTGTGGTAAGCCACGGTGTCGAGGCCAGGAATGTCCGGCACCACCGGCCGTGACCCGATCGCGATGACGAATGTGTCGGCGGTTATCCGCGCGTCTGCGACCTGGATCACCTTCGGGGCGACGAACCGTGCCTCCTCGGTGTACACGTCGACACCGCTCTTCCTGCGATAGTCGACCGCACTTTCGTGCAGCGGATCGGTGTGGCTGAACACCCGGTCACGGACGGCTCTCCAGCCGACGGGCGCGATGCTCACATGCACACCAAGGCGCTGTGCCGCCCGCGCGTCCTCGGCCGCGTCCGCCGCGATGACGAACATCTTGCTCGGGATGCACCCGCGGTTGAGGCACGTGCCGCCGAAACGGTCCGGTTCGACGATGGCGGTCCGAAGGCGATCGATTCTTCGTTGAGCAGCATGTTGCCGCCGCCTGCCCCGAGGACGACGAGATCGTAGTGCCGCATGCCCGTCCGCCTCCACCGTCGAGGTGCCTACCGTGCAGTGCGCGGTCGTGAGGGCGCAGTCCCACTGATCACAATTCTGTCCGGGGAGTCCTCCCTCCACCAACAGCATGAAGACCGGGCCGGGCGGGCCCATACACCTGCGGAGGGGGAGGGGGACCCGTCGCGCCGGCCGGCGCTGCGCACGCATCGGGCGCGCTGGGGCACGTCACGCCCAGCCCGTGCCGATTGTCAGTGACCTTTGCCACGTTTAAAGTGCACCAGATTAACTTGTGCACGAGGTGAGTGGGCGATAGGTTTTCGATGGCTGGCGAGGT
Source organism: Streptomyces sp. NPDC058964 (assembly GCF_042741275.1). Taxonomy (NCBI): domain Bacteria; kingdom Bacillati; phylum Actinomycetota; class Actinomycetes; order Kitasatosporales; family Streptomycetaceae; genus Streptomyces; species Streptomyces sp. NPDC058964. Next base: position 16,061 of record NZ_JBHYKH010000144.1, on the reverse strand, counting down.
GGCATCAGCGTCCGTCGGCCGCAACTGCCTGTTGAGCCAGAAGCGAGGACATCACCATGGTTTGAAGCTTGAACTCATTGTGCTGCCCGTCTCCGACGTTGATCGGGCGAAGGACCTCGGCGAGGTGCTGCGATCCTTCCTGGACGTCGACTGCGCGGCCGAGGACCAGGTCTTTGGCGTGGAGCAGGTGGATGCGGGCCCCGCAGGCTCATGCGGTTACCTAAGTAATCGATATATCGGCTTCAGCAACTGCAGCCACATGACAGATCACCGGGATGGCAAGCCGGGCCCTACTGTCAATGGCGTCGCCAGAACGGGAACGGGCGCGGTGAATCCGCGCTGACCGCAGGAAGAGGCGGCTGGTCTCTTCGGGAGGAATTGCTGGGAGTCCGGCTTCCCGCTCGAGTTCCCAAGGCGGCCCCTGAGGACCTGCGCTCGCGTACCAAGACCGCGTGCCGGCCCAAGAGGGAGGCGTCGCCGACCAGTCGCAGACGCCCTCACCTGCTAGCTCTGCCAGGACCTGGAGAGCTGGGCGGAGAAGGGCTACCGAACCTCGGTAGTGCTCCCACCGCCAATCCTTGTCGCCTCTCGAACAGGCGAATTTACGCATTCCGTTTGCATCGGCAGAAGTGCTGCACGGCCCTTCCCGATTTCTCATTCATTGCACAACAAGGAGGCCAAAATGTCCGCCACATCCGCGGAGATCCGCCCGTTCAAGGTCAAGATCCCCGAGGCAGAGCTTACGGAACTGCGTGCACGTATCGTGTCTGCGCGGCTGCCCGGGAAGGAGACCGTTCCCGACCTGTCGCAGGGTACGAAGCTGGAGACGGTGAAGCAGATTGCCGGCTACTGGGCGTCGGGGTACGACTGGCGCAAGGTCGAGGCGAGGCTGAACTCCTATCCGCAGTTCATCACCGAGATCGACGGCCTGGACATCCACTTCATCCACGTGCGTTCGAAGCACAGGGACGCGCTGCCGCTGATCGTCACCCACGGCTGGCCGGGTTCGGTCATCGAGCAGGTGAAGATCATCGATCCGCTGGTCAACCCCACTGCGCACGGCGGCAAGGCGTCGGATGCCTTTCACGTGGTGATCCCGTCGATGCCCGGCTACGGCTTCTCCGGCAAGCCGACCACCACCGGCTGGGGCCCGGACCGTATCGCCCGTGCCTGGGCCGTGCTGATGAAGCGCCTGGGTTACACCAAGTACGCCGCGCAGGGTGGCGACTGGGGCGCGGTCATCGTGGACCTGATGGCCCTGCAGAAGCCCCAGGGGCTGGTCGGCATCCACACCAACATGGCCGGTGTGGTTCCGGCCGCGCTCGACGCCGCGCTCTTTGCCGGCAACCCGGTGGACACCACCGGCTTCTCCGCCGAGGAGAAGCGGACGGTCGCGCAGCTCGACTTCTTCTACAAGCGTGTCGGCTACGCCAACCAGATGGGCCGGCGTCCGCAGTCCCTGGTCGGGCTGACCGATTCCCCGCTCGGTCTGGCGTCCTATCTGCTCGACCACGACCACGCCAGCCAGGAGCTGATCTCGCAGGCCTTCGCCGGCAACCCCGGCGGCCTGAGCCGGGACGACTTCCTGGACAACGTCACGCTGTACTGGCTGACGGACACCGCGGTCTCCGCGGCGCGTCTGTACTGGGAGAACAAGTTCCAGTTCTTCTCGTCCAAGGGCGTTACGCTGCCGGTGGCCGTGAGTGTCTTCCCTCACGAGATCTACGAGGCCCCCAAGAGCTGGACCGAGAAGGCCTACCCCAACCTGATCCACTACAACACGCTCCCCACCGGCGGCCACTTCGCCGCCTGGGAGCAGCCGACGCTGTTCGTCCACGAACTGCGCAAGGGCCTGCGACCGCTGCGCTAAGCGCTGCCCCGCACCGCGGACAGCCCGAGGACGGTCCGCAGTCGGCGGCGTGCACAGTCCGCGCCCGACGGTAGAGCCGGGCGGCTTCCACTCGAGCCGCCCGGCCCTGCCGAACCGGGTGTCTTCCCCAGTCCCGGCTGCCAGGCGGCCCGAGACCTCCGCCCTGGCCGAAACCGGCTTTGTCCCCTCACCGAGACGCGGCTCGGATACCGAACCGACATCCGAGCCCGTATGGGAGCGAGAATCACATGTTTGAGAACCGTGCTCTGGAAATCCTGATCATCGCGGCCGTCGTGCTGCTGCTCTTCGGGGCGAAGCGACTGCCCGAGACCGCGCGCGGGCTGGGCAAGTCCCTGCGCATCTTCAAGTCCGAAGTCAGCGCCATGAAGACCGACACCGCCCAGTCGACCACCGCCCAGTCGACCACCGCCCGGTCGACCACCCCTCCGCGCGCACGTATCCAGGCCGTACCGGCCGAGGCCGGACGCAGCCAGGCGGACATCGAAACGGAAACGGCTGACCGAGTCTGACCGCGCACCGCCGCCGCACCCGCTGGCCACCAGAAACCGAAGGCATACGGTGAACGACACCCACCACAGCGGATCCACCGCTTTCGAACAACCGCAGAATGCTGCCATGGGCGTGATGCCGTTGACGGGGCATCTGCGCGAGTTGCGTAACCGCCTGGCTGTCTCGGTGCTGGCTCTGGTGGTCACCACTGTTGCCGGGTGGCTGGTCCACGACTGGCTGCTCGGGCGGATCACCGGCCCGGCCTGTGCTTTGCCCCATGTCCACGGGGTGGGGCGGCCGACCCGGGACTGTCCGAACGGTCTGCTGGTCAACACCGGGATCCTGTCCCCGCTGACGTTGAGCTTCAAGGTGGCGGTGACGGCCGGGTTCGTCATGGCCGCTCCGGTATGGAGCTACCAGCTGTGGGCCTTCATCGCGCCGGGACTGTACAAGCGGGAGAGGAGATACGGGCTCGGCTTCGCCGCGGCGGCCGTCCCCCTGTTCTGTTTCGGCGGATACCTCGCCTACGTGGTCTTCCCCAAGGCTGTGGGGGTTTTGTCGGGCTTCAACCCGGTTGCCTTCTCCCTGTCGCTGCCCGGGGACGAGTTCCTGGACTTCTTCCTGCGCATGCTGCTCGTCTTCGGTCTGTCCTTCGAACTGCCGCTGCTGGTAGTCCTGTTGAACTTCCTGGGCATCCTCAGCGCCGCGGCTCTGCGGCGACGGTGGCAGGTCATCGTCTTCGGTGTCTTCGTCTTTGCCGCGGTCGCCACCCCGACCGGCGATCCGATCACCATGACCGCTCTGGCCGTGCCCATCAGCCTGCTGTTCCTGGTCGCCCTGGCTGTCGCGACCTTCCGCGACCGCGCGAAGGCGCGCCGCCGGGCCGCGGATCCCGACCACGGACTCGGCGCGGACGAGGCCTCCTTGGTGGACCTGACTCCCTCCCCTGTGGGCGCCACCGCCCCGCATTCCCCGCAACCGGTGCATGCCGCCGGCCTCGAAGCCGCCCAGCCCACGGCCACCCATCCCGATGACACCGCATGACCGCTGCACTCGCAGACCTTGTGGAGAATCCCCCGAACACTCCGAGAACACCTGCCCGAACTTCTGAGGAGGCATAGGGTGATATTCGATGTGAGTCCCCTCGAAGCGGTCACGCTCGCCGTCGTCGCCGTGTTCATCTTCGGCCCGGACAAACTCCCCAAGATGATCACCGAGGCCATGCGGATCCTCCGCAAGGTCCGGGAATTCGCCGAGAGCGCCAAGCAGGACATCCGCAAGGAACTGGGCCCCGGGTTCGAAGAATTCGACTTTCAGGACATCAACCCCAAGGCCTTCGTCCGCAAACAACTGGCCGCCCACGGCGACGACTACGGCCTGAACGACATCCAGGGCCTGCGCCACGACATTGCGGAAAACACCCGGGAAATCAAGGCATCGGTGCAAGCCGACCACGCGCACATGCCCCACAGCACCGACGACCGGCCCACCGGCTGACCACGAGCCCACACCTCGGTGGACCACCACCGCGCAGGGCATTGCTCCGGGGCTGACTGACAACATGCATCGCTCTGCTGGCGACTCCCCGTGATGGGCGCATGCAGCGTCGTCTACCGGCTGGACGCCACTGCGAGCCGCTGCCACCGTGGCGTGTGAACTGGGTCTCCAACCGCGACCATGACCTTTTCGACCCACAGATCCGGCAGCCCGACGGAGCCATAGCCACGCCCCCATGAGCGCTTCCACTGCACAAACCAATCCATCGATCGCTACTTACTTCCTGAAGTAGTATTTCAACCTTGAAGGGTGATGTCATGGCGTACGACATCGAAAAATCAGACCCCGAGTGGCGTGCGGAGCTCACTCCCGCTGAGTACGGGGTGCTGCGTGGTGCTACGGACGAAGCGCCGTTTACGGGAGAGTACACCGGTACGAAGGAAGAAGGCGTCTACTCTTGCCGGGCCTGCGGTGCTGATCTTTTCACTTCTGAGGAGAAATTTGACTCTCGCTGTGGCTGGCCTGCGTTCTACAACCCCAAGGACCTCGATTCTGTCGAAGTGCAACAGCATGGATTGTCGTACCCCGTGGTTCGGTGCGCTCGTTGTGGGTCATATCTTGGGGAATTGTTCGAAGGTGAGGGATTTGACACGCCGACAGACAAGCGATACTGCATCAACAGCCTCTCTCTGCGACTGAAGCCTGCCGATTCCGAATGACCTGAATCTTGCGTGGAGTTGTCGTGCCGAGCGAGAGGCTGGTTTCGGCGAGGCAACCGTCGATGAGGTCGCGTCGTTGGGTGCGGCGCAGGCCGGACGGCTTGGGGTGGTCGCGATCGCGGAAGACGACGTTGGCGGTAGTTCTGTGCCGGAGCAATGATCAGATGCTCTCGACCCGACTGGGGTCAGGCGCATAGCTGGACGATGGTGAGTCCGTCGTGCTCCGTCGCGTAATCACGTAATCGACTGCAGCGATGAACATTCCGTTCAGGGCCTGATTTGCCCGCCGTCGAGCATGGACGACACCAGCTCACTGCTTTCGGCCACCCCGAGCGCCCCGAGGGTGATGCGCGCGTGCGCGCCTTTGGCTGCCGGCCGCGAAGACAGCCGGGGCAACGGCGAATCCGCCGGAAGGTCTGCGGGGCCGGTAGCTGAGGACCACGCTGATCCGGCCGGCCAGCCGGAAGGCGATGAACAGCAGGAAGTCGACGGTCGCGTCGTCTGCCCAGTGCACGTCCTCGACGACCAGCACCTCGACCCCGAGCTGGTCGAGCAGTTCGGCAAGGGCCCGTATCAGGCGGTGGCGGGCAGCCCCGGAGTCCGTGATCGGTTCCGGCGCGGCCGGCAGTTCGGTCGCCCACTCGGGGAAGGGCGGACGCAACGTGCCCGCGAGCGGGCTCAGTTCGATCCCTGCCAGGTCCGGGCCGACCTGCTGAAGCGCGTCCACGATGGGGGCCAGGGGCAGCGCGTTGCGGGACGGCTGGCAGGCCGTCACCAGCGCCCGCCGGCCGCCGACCTCGGGCACATCGAGCATCTCCCGGAGCAGCCGGCTCTTTCCGATCCCGGCCTCGCCCTCCACCGGCACCACCGCAGGAGGGTGCGCCAGCGCCCCGAGCAGCTCCCGCAGTTCGGTCCCCCGTCCGACGGATCGGGGGGTGACCAGGCCCGGAAGGTCCCGGCGGGTCAGCCCAGCGTCGCGTCCAGCAGCACACCGGCGGCGGCCCGTGCGACGGCACCCGTGCCGGGGTCATGGTCACTTCGGGCGGACACAACAGCGCCGTCGTAGACCATGTGCAGTGCGCGGGCGAGCGCCGCCGGGTCGGACGCGCCGGCCTGCTCGGCCAGCTCGGTGAACAGGTCGCGTACCCACGCGCGGTAGTCGCTCGTCGCCTGGTCCACCGTGTCACCGGGCCGGGCCTCGGCGCTGGCGCGGACGAACGGGCATCCGCGGAAGCCGGAATCGGCGTACGACGCCGCCTGCGCGTCGAACACCGCGAGCAAGCGTTCCCTCGGCGTCTCGGCAGCTGCGACCGCCGCCGAAATGCGCGCGGCGACTTTCTCGTGCCTGCCCTTCAGATAGGCGTGGATCAGCTTGTCCTTGCTGCCGAACGTGTTGTACAGGGATGCCTTCGCGACGCCCGCACGCTCGATCACCCGGTCGATGCCGACCGAGCGGATGCCCTCGTCGTAGAACAGCTCGTCGGCGGCGGCCAGCAGACGCTCACGCGCGGATGACCTGGCCGTGGTCCTCGCCATTGTCATCACCCTCATCCCTTCAGACTAGACAGGTCGGTACAGACTACTGCTCGACGGCCTCGATGCCGAACCGGACCAAGTACTTGAGGTTCGCCTTCGACTGGCGTTTCCCCTTCGGCAACAAACACGCACGAGGCTCGGCGCCGAACGCTTCTTCGCCGTACGTGGCTACCTGTCCACCGCTGCGAAACGGGGGAAGAACCTGCTCGACGTGGTCACCCGGGCCTTCGACGGCCGAGGCGCCTGGATACCCGCCCCGATCTGAGCACCAGATCAGTCACCGAGCGGCACGCCGGGTCCGCATCAGCGCGAGCAGCGCCACTGCCGCCAGCACGATCACTGCGACACCGTAGTCCCGGGTCGCGCCCAGCAGACCCGCGCCATGCACGATCAGGTAACCGGCCGCCACGACGGGCACACCGAAGCCGAGGTACGAGACCACGTACAGCAGCGACAGCACACCGGCCCGCTCGTGCGGCGTGACCTGCGGCACCACCGTACGGATGCTGCCCTGGAACCGGGCACCGAAGGCGGCCCCTGCAACCGCGGTGCCGACGAAGAACAACGGCAGCGACACCACAGCGAGCGCGACGAGGGTGGTGACGACGCCCACAGGCAGCGAGCCGATCCCGATCAGCACCATCGTTCTCGGCTGAGCGTTGCGCAGCACGGCCACCGCGACCCCAGCGACGCCGGCCAGCACGAACACGCTCATGCCCCCAAGCACCTCGGCGTTGCCGCCGGTCAGCGTAGCGACGAGCGCGGGGCCGAGGGCGCCGTACAGCCCTGCCAACGCCCATCCGGCGAACAGCACGGGAGCCGCGGCCAGCAGGTGCGCCGACCTCCCGCGGCAGCTTGATCTCGGGCCTGAGGCTGGCCGGCGCACCAGGTGCCGGCGTGACCGTCTCACGCATCAGGGCGACGCCGATCGCCTGCAGCGCGAACACCGCCAGCAACAGGAAGTAGACAAGATGCGTGGGCGCGGGCAGGTAGCGCACCAACAGCGCCGACACAAGCGCGCCGCTCCCCGTGCCGATGGTCGGCGACACCGCATTGGCCAACTGGCGGTGCCTCGTGTCGATGTCGAGCATGCCTGCGCCGACCGCACCGATGGCAGCACCGGTCGCGACGCCCTGTATGACACGGGCGAACAGCAGCGAGGGCACGCCGTCAGCCGTGGCGAACCATCGTCGCGACCTGGATCAGCAGCGTCACCAGCAGCACGGGCCTGCGGCCGACGTGGTCGGACAGCTTGCCCAGGGTCAGCGGCGAGATGAGCACGGACAGCGCGTAGACACCGAACACGACGGTGGTCGTGATCGGCGAGAAGCCCCATCGCGCCTGCTACAGGGCGTACAGCGGCGTCGGCGCGCTCGTCGAGGCCAGCAGGTACAGCGCTGGTGTGCCGGACAGGCGCTTGCCTCTCGGCTTGGACCGGGTGCCGGCATCCAGCTCGCCGCCGATCTCGCTGCTGCCCGCCGACCGCCCCGCACGCCCCGGCCGACCAGCACGGAGCCGTCGACTTCGCCGACCCCTGGCGCCTTCCTGGCGACACACTCCTGCCTTCGCGAGGAGGCAGTGCACAGTCTCCTGCCGTCCTGCCCCGGCGCTGGTCTCGACGGTTGCCGACGCGGTCGCCGCCTGGCGGAACCGGCCGCTGGGCGAGATGTACGCGATCTTGTACGTCGATGCGATCCGGATCGAGGTCCGCGACGGCGGCACGGTGGTGAACAAGGTCGTGCACCTGGTCATCGGTGTGGAGGTCGACGCCATCAAGAACGTGCTGGGGATCTGGGTCGAGGGCGACGAGGGGCGAAGTTCTGGCTGTGCGTGCTCACCGGCACAAGCGCCACGGCCTGAAGGGCGCGCTGATCGTGTGCTGCGACGGGCCCACGGGCCTGCCCGGGGCCATCGAGGCGGTCTGGCCGTACGCGATCACCTAGATCTCGTCAGTTCACACTCTCTGGTGGCGGGATGCTCGCACCGGTCACCGCACCGCCGGGGGAGGGCCCATGTGGACGTGCCGCCTTCCAGGTCTTCATGCGGACCTGTCCCTCCCGGCCGGAGGCGGGCCGTGTACTGGCCGGTGGGAGTCGTACTGCGGGCGCCGTGATGACGTGCCACCGCGGTCGGCCGTCAGGTTGCCTCGTCCTCGGAGAACGGAATCGCAGTCGATGTCCGACCTCTGATCCGGCAAGCCGCCGCTGCCGGCCGCGGGTATCGAAGCCGCGACGCCGCCGAAGAGCGCCGGCGGCCCCGGTGCCGGGCGTGGAGCCGCCCACGCCCCGTCCGGCGGCTGACGCCGTGACGTGAGGAGCCGGATTGACGCATCAGACAGATCTGTCTAGTCTTGCCCTCCTTACTGTACAGACCTGTCTACCTAAGGTGAGGAGATGTACGTGAGCCGGGCCGTAACACCGGGTGGGAGCCAGGCGAGCCAGTCCGTGCGCGGCAGCGAGATCGACGGCGGGATGTCCGATCGGGAGATCCTGTCCGCCATGTCCGGGCTACTGCTCGGGCTCTTCATGGCCATGCTCTCGTCCACCATCGTGGCCACCGCGCTGCCGACGATCCTCCACGACCTGCATGGCGGGGAGTCGGCCTACACCTGGATCGTCGCCGCCACCCTGCTCTCCCTCGCCGCCACCACCCCGCTCTGGGGCAAGCTCTCCGACCTGGTCAGCAAGAAGCTGCTGGTGCAGCTCGGCCTCGGCATCTACGTGCTCGCCTCCATGCTGGCCGGGCTCTCCCAGAACACCAGTGAGTTGATCGCCTGCCGGGTGCTGCAGGGCGTCGGGGTGGGCGGCGTCACCGCGCTGGGCCAGGTCTGCGTGGCGGCCATGACCACCCCGCGCGAACGCGGCCGCTACATCGGCTACTTCGGCCTGGTCTTCGCGCTCGGCACCGTCACCGGACCGCTCATCGGCGGCACCATCGTGGACACCCCCTGGCTCGGCTGGCGCTGGTGCTTCTACGTCGGCGTGCCGTTCGGCATCCTCGCCCTGGTGCTGCTGCAGAAGACCCTCCACCTGCCGACCGTGAAGCGGCTGGTGAAGGTGGACTACCTCGGCTCCGTGGTGATCGCCGCGACGGTGAGCCTGCTGCTGGGCTGGGTCACTCTGGCCGGGGACAAGTACCCGTGGTTCTCCTGGCAGACCTGCGCGATGGTCGGCGGCAGCCTCGTGCTCTTCGCGCTTGCGGTCCTCGTGGAGCGGCGGGCCGCGGAGCCGGTCGTACCGCTGCACCTCTTCCGTCACCGGACGGTCACGCTCGCGTGTCTGGCCTCGGTGACCGTCGGCGCCGGCATGTACAGCCAGACCACTTTCCTCGGCGAGTACTTCCAGCTGGCCCGGGAAAAATCACCCACCCTGTCCGGCGTCTACACCCTGCCCATGGTGCTCGCCCTCGGCATCGCCTCCCTGCTGACCGGCCGCCTGATAACGCGGATCGGCCGGTGGAAGATCTTCCTGGTGCTCGGCGCGGTCTGCCTCACCGCGGGCTTTGCTCTGTTGGGCACCGTCCGCACGGAGACCGCGTACTGGCAGGTTGCGGTCTCGATGACGTTCTCGGGGCTCGGCATCGGCATGATGATGCAGAACCTCGTGCTGGCGGTGCAAAACGCCGTGCCCGTCCAGGAACTGGGCTCGGCCAGCGCGCTGGTCGCCTTCTTCCGCACGATGGGCGGCGCGAGCGGCGTCTCCGCGCTGGGCGCGCTGCTCAACAACCGGGTGAACCACCAGGTGACGCAGGACCTGCTGGCCGGGAGGGTGCCGCTGGCCGCGGCGCAGCCGTTGAAGAACTCGGCGATCCCGGACCTCAGTCTGATCCCGCCGGGCGTGCGGCCGTTCATCGAGGACGCCTTCGGCAAGGGCGTGGGCGCGGTCTTCCTGGCCGCTGCGCCGTTCGCGCTGCTGACGCTGATCGCCATCCTCTTCATCAAGGAGGTGCCGATGCGCTCGGCCGCCGCCCACACCCCGACAGCGCCTGACCTACCGGCGTCACGGTGCTGTAGTTCGTGACCTTGGTCCGGCCGATGCGGGTCCGGTGGGTGTTGGCATCCGTGGGGATGCCGGTGGCCGTCACCGCTGCGCTGGCCGGGGGCGCGGGGGGGGGCGGGGGGGGGGACCCCCCCGTGGCCCCGCGCGCGGGGGCCACCCCGCGGCGCGGCGGAGTTCGC
>NZ_JBHYKH010000144.1:0-5742 GCF_042741275.1 Streptomyces sp. NPDC058964 | reverse complement strand
CACCGCTGCGCTGGCCGTCCTCGCTGCGCTCGGACGCGATGCTCCCGCCAATGGCCGCCCGACCTTGCTCCCAGCGCCTGCCGCGAACTTCTGCGCCTGCTCGGGCTCAGGGAACGTTCGCCCTGGTGCCTCTCGTACGCCTTCTTGTCCCAGGGCGGCTCCCCACCTTTCCCGGTATATCCCGGGTCGGCTCGCCGCTTGTCATGTCACTGTGATTAGCATCTCGCGATCATGGGAAATCGACCGGCTTTCGTTCGATGTTAATTAAGAACCGACCGGCTTACATCCTGTGTTGAAGCCAGGAGAACCGCAAATTCCAGGCCATGACGCGGATATTGAGCCAGGTCCTGTAACCGAAATAAGTATCAAAGGAGCAGAACATGTCGTACACGCACGTCACCGCACCCACGCAGTACGTGGAGGCGGGAGGAGTCCGGCACGCATACCGCCGGTTCGGCAAGCCGGGGGGCATTCCACTGGTGTTCCTGGTGCACTTTCGCGGTGGGATGGACAACTGGGATCCGGCGGTCACTGACGGGCTGGCCGCGAACCGGGAAGTGATCCTGTTCGACTATTCGGGGGTGGCCGGGTCGAGCGGCGAGGTGCCGGAGACGTTCGAAGGCTTCGGTGACGACAGTGCGGCGGTCATCCGGGCGCTTGGTATTCCGCAGGCCGACGTTCTCGGTTTCTCCATCGGCGGATACATCGCCCAGACTCTGACGCTGCGCCACCCCCAGCTCGTGCGCCGGCTCGTGCTGGTCGGCACGGGACCGCGGGCAGGAGAATTCGAGGGCCAGGACCCAAAGATCTATGAAGTGGCCGGGCACGATCCGGAGATCACCGACGACGGGTACCTGTTCCTGTTCTTCGAGCCGACTGAAACCAGCCGGCAGGCCGGCAGGGACTTCTTGGCGCGGCGCCACCAGCGCACCGTCGACGTCGTCCCGCGGAGCTCGATGCAGGTCGCCAAGGCCCAGGTCGGGGCCATGGCCAAATGGCGCGAGCAGGTTGGTGAGCGCTGGAGCGAGCTGAAGACCATCCAGCAGCCCACCCTGGTCGTCAATGGCAGCCACGACATCATGGTGCCGACGATCAACTCCTACATCCTGCAGCAGCACATTCCGAACGCGCAGCTGGTCATCTATCCGGACTCCGGGCACGGCGCGCTGTTCCAGTACCCCGAGTTGTTCGTGAGCCATGTGTCCCGGTTCCTGGACAGCGAACCCGCCTTCCACTGACCGACACGGCGGCAAGCTGTGGTGCCGGAGAGCGATGATGAGCCGATCGGGCTGGTGAGCGCGGCGGGTCCGTCGTGCTCGCCCCCCACGGACGCTCCGGTGCGCTCCGCCGTGACCGGACAGCCGTCCGCGGGTAGCGCGGGACCACGCAGGGGCCCTCAGTGCCACTCAGGGCCAACCGGTTCGTTGGCTTCGCAGACGTCGCCCGCGGCTTCCACTGTGTGGCCCAGGGCGATCAGCGTCTGGTTGCCGGTGGCTCACCCGGCCGCCTGGACGGCCTTGCCGACGACCTGCTCGGCCTTGGCGCGGACCTTCTCGCTGGCGGCCATGCTGCTCACATTCCCGGTGCCGGATTCAGGCACTGCCTGTGTGGTGAAGAAGGGGCACCACGTTCGCGGAGCGCAGCGCCAGTACTCCGGCGGGGCCGGGTGGATAGATAGCCCGTGGCCACGCCCAGGTCGACCGCGAGCTCTACCTGCCTAATACTCCAGCGGGACTTCTGTACTTCTCCTGGTCAACAGCTGGCGGTGGGGAGTGTAGCGGGGGTTGGGTATGCGTGGGACGGTCTTGAACAGGCCGTCCCATCAACGGTGCCCGCGTCACATGTAATGACAGCGCGGTGAGCAGTCAGTTGTCGTGATCCACGATGTACCGACGAACGCCTGGGACCTGGAACTCGAGGAACTCTTCCGGCAGACCGGGGTCCGCTTCCGGGGTCCGCTTCGCCCAGGTGGAAACCCGGCGGCGAATGCGCGACTACATCCGTGGGCTGCTCGGCCCGGTCGGCCGAAAGAACAGCTGGCAGCTCGCGGAATACGCCGGGCACGCCACCCCACACGGCCTGCAGCACCTGCTTTCCCACAGCCGCTGGGACACCAACGGCCTGCGTGACGACCTCCAGGCGTACGTCGCAAAACAACTCAGCACGCCGGAGGGGTGTATTGATCCTCGATGACACCGGCTTCCTGAAGAGGGGCACCACCTTTGCAGGAGTGCAGCGCCAGTACTCCGGAATGGGCGGGGCCTGAATTCAAATTACTGTCCGGGTTGATCTGTGGAGTGTCGCTCGGCTGGCGTCCCACGAGCCTTCAGCTGTTCCAGGGTGCGGGCGGGCGTTTGGTGTAGCGGCGTAACAGTGATCTTGTGCAGGTCCAGGAGACGGTGCCCGTCCTGGAACTGGTTGGACAGGTTGGTGCGGGTGATGCCGAGTAGTTGGGCCAGGAGCGTACTGGTCGCTGCTCTGCGGCGTCGTCGGCTGCCGAAGCAGCCAACCGGGAAGAATCGCTAGGATTCCAGCATGCCGCCTGTGTCTCTCATCGTCGTCGGCGCCGGTGACCGTGGCGCCAAACATGCCAAGTGGGCTCTGGCTCACCCCGATCGCGCGCACGTTGTCGGCGTCGCCGAGCCGCGCGAGGTGCACCGGACACGGTTCGCGCGTGATCACGCCCTTCCGCCGGAGCGGACCACTTCGGACTGGAGAGACCTTGCTGCTCTCGGCAAGATCGCCGACGCCGTGCTGATCTGCACACCGGACCGCCTGCATGTGGAACCTGCCGTGACCTTTGCGGCCCTCGGTTACCACATCATGGTCGAGAAACCGATGGCCTTGGACGAGGCCTCCTGCAGAGAGATCGTCAAGGCGGTGGAGCAGTCCGGCGTCATGTTCTCCGTAGGGCATGTTCTGCGCTACACCCCGTACACCCGCGCCCTCAAGCAGCTCATCGACTCGGGGCGCCTGGGCACCATCGTCAGCATCCAGCGCCTGGAACCCGTGGGCTTCTGGCACCAGGCGCATTCCTTCGTCCGCGGCAACTGGCGACGCAGCGATGAAGCAACGTCCATGCTGATGGCCAAGTCCTGCCACGACTTGGACTGGTTGCAGTACGTCCTTGGCGAGCCACCAGCCCGCGTGTCCAGTTTCGGCAGGCTGTCCCACTTCCATTCCGCCAACCGGCCCACGGGTGCCGCCGACCGCTGCTTGGACTGCTCCGTTGCGGCGGAATGCCGTTACTCGGCCTCTCGTTTCTACGGCGACCTGCTGGACCGGCAGGAGCACCGTTGGCCGCTCAGCGTGGTCGTCGACAGTTTCACGCCCGAGGCGCTGGAGGAGGCTCTCCGCACGGGCCCATACGGACGGTGCGTCTATGCGTGCGACAACGACGTTGTCGACCACCAGGTCGTTGCCATGGAATACCCCGGAGGAGCCACCGCCACCTTCACCATGACCGCGTTCACCGAGGTGGTCGGCAAGCGCAGCACTCGCTTCTTCGGCACCCGCGGTGAAATGGCCGGCGACGGCGAAACCATCCGCGTCTACGACTTCTTGACCCGCACGGAGGAGTCGATAGCAGTGACGGGCGACGGCACGATGAACGCCGCAGGCGGCCACGGCGGCGGCGATGCAGGACTCATGGGCGCCTTCATCGAAGCGGTGGCCACCAAGGACCCCACTCGGATCAAGTCAGGCCCGCGAGACTCCCTGCTCAGCCACATCTCCGTTCTCGCGGCTGAGCGGGCCCGCCGCAACGGCTCCGTTGAAACAGTGCGAAACCCCTTGTGACGACCGAGCCCGGGGAGGGCGCTCACCCCGGGCTCGCATAAGGCCACAGGCGCTCCACCGTCCCCGACCCCACCTCCGTTTCAGAGCAGGGGACCGGGGCGTGTGCGAGGCAGGGGGCGGCACGGTGGTGGACGCCGCTGCAGTCAGCCGACCGCGGGGTGCTCGAACGCCTGGCGTGCTTCCTCGAGTACTGCTCGCCAGGAGGCGACGTCGGGTCTGCGGCGCAGCAGGGTCCGGCGCTCGCGCTCCGTCATGCCGCCCCACACGCCGAACTCGATGCGGTTGTCGAGGGCTTCGGCCAGGCACTCGGTGCGCACCAGGCAACCATGGCACAGCGTCTTGGCCCGGTTCTGCTGGGCCCCCTGGACGAACAGCTCATCCGGTTCGGCAGTGCGGCAGGCCGCACTCTCCGCCCATTCGCCGCTGGTCATGGCTTTCTCCTCAACGTCCGCAACGACCCTACGCTGTCGTACGTATGGAACGCTCGTCAGGCCTCAAGGCGGCCACGGTCCTGTGCGAACACCCGGGGCGCCGCGGCCGCGGGCCGTCGTCTGTCAAAGCGTCAGGCCAACTGTGTGTGGCTCTCGAGTAGGTGTGATGTGCCGGGATGCCAGCTGTGAAGTCGCGTGGGTGGGTAGCATCCGGCGCAGCACACCAGGGATCAAGGAGCGTGAGGGCCGTGGCCGACGAGGCTGCCGGCATCCACGACAAGTACGCGGGGCGTTTTGCCAGCGAGCTTGAGAGCAACCGCACTGAGCAGGACAATCTCCGTGCTCGGCTGAAGCAGTTGCAGGCGGAGGAGGAGGTACTGCTCGGATTGCAGAGTGCTCTGACTGCCGCGATTGCCGGCCCGGACTCTGCCGCCGGTGGTGCGGCAGGTGTTGCCGCGACCGAGCCGCAGGACCTTGCCCACTCGTCCGCCGTGCGGGAGGAGGTGGCCGTGCCGCAGCCGGGGCACCAGGAGACCAGCAGCCCCGCGGCCCCGTCAAAGAAGGCCGCCGCCAAGCGGACCACCCTGACAAGGAAGGCTGACAAGAAGTCTGCGGCCAAGAAGACCACAGCCCACGCGGCCAAGGCCTCGGTGAACAAGTCGGCGGCGAACAAGGCGGCCGAGCCTTCGCTGGGCGATCTCCTCAAGCAGATCCTGGATAAGCATCCCGGTCAACCGCGCACGGCTGCCGAGGCCACCAGCGAGTTGGAGAACGAGTACTCCGAGGGCGCCCGGAACGCCACCGTCGTGCGCAACACCCTTGAGCGGCTCGTCGCGAAGAGCGCCGTCGAGCGCACCAAGCAGAAGAGCACCGTCCTGTAGGCGAGTCACGGACCTGCCGCAGCGGACAGGGCAACCGCCCGATCGTCCCCGGCGGCCAGCGAGGAAGACGAGAAGGCTCTGGCGCAGGCGTAGCCCGTCACGGCCGGGCGGCCGGGCCGATGCTGCTCCAGCACAACCAGCTTTATGCCGCCGTCACCCGGGCCGGTGAAGGCGTCCTGCTCATCGGCCAGACCGAGGCCGTCGAGCGTGCCGTTGCCAACAACCGCATCCAGCGTCGCAATACGGCCCTGACCCGTCTCATCACCCACACCGACCTCGCGGCACCGCTGCTGCGACCTCGGACACCGAATGGCCCACTCGCCTGGGACCGAACGCATGGCATGAACACAGGTATTCGCGCTGGGTGTGGTGGGCCCGGCTCTCCTCGTAGTTGCCGTTGCTCACCACCGCGCGGAGCTCGAGCACGGTCTCTGCGCCGGACAGGCTCCGACGGGCGTCGGTGATGTCCATCCGGTCCTTCACCAGTGAAGAGGCGTGCACGGCGCTGAGGGCGTCCCCTGGGGGCGGCCTCACCGTGTGCTCCCCGTCAGCCCACCCAGCCCTAGTCCACGGGGTAGTCCGGGGGGCAGGGGTGGGTGAAGTCGAACAGGGACGCGTCTTCGAAAATGCGG
>NZ_JBHYKH010000143.1:0-18104 GCF_042741275.1 Streptomyces sp. NPDC058964 | reverse complement strand
GTCACCACTGAAGACCACCGCGGGATGGGGCCGTGGGTCGCCCGGCACGGCCGGGCGGGCCAGCGGCTCCGGCATGCCGACCGGGCCCGGCCGTGGGTGCTGGACACAGCGGTGGTGGTCCTTGTGGTCCTGCTCTTCTGCCTGCCGGACGTGCTGCACGCGGCAGGCGCGTTCGGCGGGCACGGAGACGGTGACGGACCGCGCCGCTTCCGGGTGGCGTTCACACGGTTGCCCGTGGTGGGGATGCTGGCCCTGCAGGCCGGGCTGGTGCTGCCGCTGCTGTGGCGACGCCGGGCACCCGCAGTGGCCTTCGGCGCTGTCACGGCCGTGTTCGTTCTCCAGTGGTCGCTCGGTGCCGCGCTCCGTGCGGACGTCGCCCTCTTCGTCGCGCTGTACAGCCTGACCCTGCACGGACGGCTACGGCAGCTGCCGTGGGCCTGCGCGGTCACGGCGGGGGCGCTGGGCCTGGTGGCAGCCCGGGTCTCGACCGCGGTGTCGGTCTGGGACGCGCTGTTCTTCCTACTCAGCACGGCGACCGCGGCCCTCGCCCTCGGCCTGGTGATCCGCATCCGGCGGGCCCAGCTGGCCGGGCTGCGCGACCGCGCGGCCCGGCTGGAGATCGAACGCGACCAGCGCGGCAGGCTCGCCGTCGCCGCCGAGCGGACGCGGGTCGCCCGCGAAATGCACGACATCGTCGGCCACAACCTGTCCGTCATCATCACCCTCGCCGACGCGGGCGCCTACGCCACCGCCGCAGCCCCGGAGCGAGGAAAGGAAGCCCTGCACCTCATCGGCGACGCCGGTCGCCAGGCCCTGAGTGAACTGCGCCGGGTACTCGGTGTCCTGCGCGAGGCGGACGGCTCGCCGACCGAGCCCGAACTGAGCCCGCAGCCCGGCCTCGCGGACATCGACGCGCTGTGCGAAGGGGTACGCGCTGCCGGCCTGGAGGTCGTCTACCGTACGGCCGGTGACATCGACACCCTCGACAGCGGGGTGCAGCTCACGGTCTACCGCATCGTGCAGGAGGCTCTGACGAACACCCTCAAACACGCCGGCGCGGGAGCCCGTGCGAACCTGGCGATCGCCGTGGAGGACACCCGGCTGACCATCACCGTCCAGGACTCTGGGCCACCCACACCGGGCGGCCGTCCTGGCCCGGCGAACGAGGAAGGACACGGCCTGGTGGGCATGCGGGAACGAGCGGCTCTCTACGGCGGACACGTCAGCGTCGGTCCCGCCGGCCCGGGCTGGACGGTGCGCGCCACCCTCGACCTCGCTCCCCGGGGGGGTGCTGCCGGGTGACCACGGTGCTCATCGTCGACGACCAGCCGCTTCAGCGGTACGGCTTCCGCATGCTGCTTGACTCCGTGCCCGAGACGGAGGTGCTCGGCGAGGCCGCGCACGGGAGCGAGGCCGTCCGCAAGGCCGCCGAACTGCGCCCCGACGTCGTCCTCATGGATGTACGTATGCCGGGCATGGACGGGATCGAGGCCACGCGCCGCATCATCGCCACCGGTGACCGGTCCCGGGTTCTCGTCCTGACCACCTTCGACCTCGACGAGTACGTCTACGCGGCCCTGCGTGCCGGGGCCAGTGGCTTTCTGCTCAAGGACGCCCGTCCCGAGGAACTCCTCGCGGGCATCCGTGCCGTGGCCGTCGGGGACGCGGTGATCGCGCCGGCGCTCACCCGCCGCCTGCTGCACGAGTTCAGCCGTCTCGTGCCACCCGGCGGCGCCGGCTCGGCCGAGGATCCGGGCCTCAGTGCCCTCACCGGCCGCGAGCGCGAGATCCTCGTCGCCATCGGCAAGGGCTGGTCCAACGGCGAGATCGCCACGCGTCTCGTGCTGTCGGAGTCCACGGTGAAGACACATGTCGGACGCGTGCTGTCCAAGATCGGCGCCCGCGACCGCGTCCAGGCGGTGATCTTCGCCTACGATCACGGCCTTGTCCGCCCTCGCGCCGAGTGAAACCGATCGCGTGCTCGCAGAACTCGTGAAACCGTCCGTCGACGCTGGTGAAGAGACTGATCAGATCGCGGGCGCCGGGGCCGGGCGGCATGATGCCGCACTGGTAGTCGCGGTAAACACCTCCATCGACGACATCGTCGCACCCGGCGTCACGGTCAACCCGGTCGACAACAGTCGCCCTGCGCGGTGCCCGTCGCGCAGGAGCCGGTCTCGCGGAGCAGGTCCTCCTCGCTGACCAGGCCCTGGCCGGCCACAACCGCCGCCACGCCACCGGGCAGCTGCTGCGCATCAACCTCCGCACCGGGCGGCCCAGCTCGTCAACGCCGGTCACCCCTGGCCCATGCGCATGCGCGACGGGATCACCGAGACGATCCCCTGGTAGGTGGACCATCCCTTCGGGCTGTCCGTGCGCCTACCCCACCCCTCCCGCGTCCAGGACAGCGATCTGCGCCCCGGTGACCGTCTGCTCATGCTGACCGACGGCATGCGCGAACATCACGGAGACAAGGTCGACCTTGCCGACCTGCTGGATCGGACCCGGGATCTGCACCCGCGGGAGACCGCGCTGATGTTGACCTCCGCAGTCCTGGACGCGGCAGTCGGCCGGCTCGAGGACGACGCCACCGTGATGTGCCTGGACTGGTACGGCCCCCAGCACACCCGGCAACACGTCAGCTCCGGCGCGGACACCTGGCAAGCCTCAGCCGCCCGTACGAAGCATCCGTGACTGCGGGCTTTCTCGGGAGGCCGCATGGTGGCCGCGGACCCGGATGACGTGAGGGCCGGTCCAGCCCACCCCATTCCTGCCAGAGGGCCCGTGCCCGCGATGACGGGCTCAGCCTGGCCGAAGGCATTGATGGTCAGGGCATGAGCCGGGGGCCGTGGTGCATGACGGCCTCCCCCCTGCCGGTGCCACAAGCATGGGCCTGGCGGGGGCAGGGCAAAGGCATAGTCGGCCCTTCCTCCTCGGCCGCCTCGGACTTCGACAGAGCGTTGACCGGCTTGGTCACTCCGGCCTCGCCAGGTGGCGACGTACGCCCTGGTTCGCAGGGACTTGTAGAAGAGCATCCGGGACCGGATGGAGCAGCCGGCTGCCACCTACGACCATGCCCACAGCCGTGTCAGCGGCGTGCTCGTCGTGAACAACCCAGCACCCTGGACCTGGACGAAAAACACTCCCGTTCTCTGGCAAAGCCCGGATCCTGCCTCGCTTCCTGCCCCCATCTTTCCTACCTGGGCAACGACGCAACTGGCTGGGATCCAGGTCGAGCGCCAGCCCGCGATTCGCTCCGTCCACACTGCTCTCGGTCTGCCGGAACGCTGGCCGACCGGCGACGCCTTCCCCCGGGAGTGACCCGAGATGACGGCAGCGGCGCCGTCCGTCTCGACAGCTACACCCCGGTGAGATCACCTCATACACACGGCAGCGTTCGTTGAGGGCCTCTGCGTGGACCGGGGAGGCCGCTCGACCGGGTTGCGGGAGCATCCGTCGTGCACCGGGTGGACGCCCTGATCGGCCGGCCGACGCCGTGCCGCATCCGAACAGGTGGCCTGCGGCGCGGGCCGAAGGCTGGGAGACGGATGTGGCTAGCCTGAAAACGCGCGACCGAGGCGCCGCGGCGCCTCGCCCTGGCGGTTCGTTGCCGCCGGATCGGAGACGGCGACGACGTCCGCGCGGCCATCATCCCCCTCGATGGGGCCGCCCAAGCCCTTCCAGGGTTTCGACGTCGCCGAGCTGCAACATTGCCTTCCTCACCCCCTACTGAAGGTATGCGCGGCCGCACAGACGACGGTTCGCCGACCCGCTGAGTTCGCCCTCGTCGCAGTCCCACGACCGGTGGTCCTCGGCCCTTCCTGCTGAGCCGGCTGACAACGGCAACGTCTCGCACTTCCGGCGCGAACGTACCGTTCCGCGAAGAAAGGAGCGTTCACATTTCGCTCGAACTCCCCCGAGCTGTCATCAGCGCGCCTATCCTGCTGTCCCACCAAGGCATCACCATCCGGGGGGATCGTGTCCGACACGTTCAGGCCCAAGCCCGCGCTCAAGCGCTGTGCGGTATGCCGCCTGCCGGTGGCCAGGAAGAAGCTCGTCTTCGCCGCGGACGGACAGCCGGTGCACCGCGCCTGCCAGTCGGCCACGGACCGCTCGCCGACCCGTTCGGCGGCTCCGCCCGGTCTCACCCGGGCGCCGAAAGACATCAGCCGCGCCGAACTCCTCAAAAAGATCGAAGCGTTGCGGAAGCGCGACGCGAAAATGAAGCCGGGGGCCGCGAAGGTGCAGCCCGCCGACCGCCCCAAGCAGCCGACAGCGCCACACCGCGGCAAGCGGCCGGTCCCCCCGCCCCAGCCGTTCTACGGTTTGGAGATGAAGTTCATCAACGGCCGGTGGGTGCAGATGCACCCTGACTCCGAATAGTGGCTGCTCGTCATGTCGGGCCGGTCCGAGGCACGGCCTGCGTCCGGGTGTCACGCGCGAACGTAAGCGTTTGAGACCAGCCATTCGTGCAGGTGGCCTGTCGGGTTTGCCCCCCGGAGAAGCCTGCCGCGTTGTGACGCTCCAGCACCTCGCTGGCCGCCCCGAACACCGCAAGAGCGCTCTGACCTTTCTCCGTGCCTCCTGACGTGTTTTCGATGACGCATCACGCGGAGTGCGTGGCGATTCTGGAGCCTGCGGACAAGGGCGCCTGACCTCGGGTTCGTGAGCCAGGCGCTTGTACCCATCAGGCGGCGACGAGCTCCTGCTCACGGTCCGGCGTCTTGACCTCGGGCTTCTTGTTCGGCAGCGAGAGCCGGAAGACCTTGCGCCACGCGGAGAACACCTGTTTGGGCAGCGGTCCGGTGACGTACTCCAGCTCGTACTTCTCGAACAGCGCGCGCACCTTCACCGCGACCTCGGCGTACCGGTTGCTCGGCAGGTCCGGGAACAGGTGGTGCTCGATCTGGTGCGACAGGTTGCCGGTCATGAAGTGCATGGCCCTGCTGCCGCTGATGTTCGCCGAGCCCATCATCTGGCGCAGGTACCACTGGCCGCGCGTCTCGTCCTTGATCGACCGGCGCTCGAAGACCTGTACGCCCTCGGGGAAGTGCCCGCACATGATCACGGAGTGGGACCAGATGTTGCGGACCAGGTTCGCGGTGAACGTGGCGGCGAGCGTGGGGAGGAACGACGGGCCCGACAGCAGCGGGTGGATCACGTAGTCCTTGAGCACCTGCTTGCGGATCTTGCGGCCCACGGCCTTGGCCCGCGCGCGGAACTCCGGGTTCTTGCGGCGCCGCTTGTGCAGGTTCTTGCCGAGCTGCAGGTCGTACGCCGCGATGCCGTACTCGAAGAAGCAGGCGTTGATGAAGTTCCACAGCGGCTGACCGAGGTGGAACGGGTGCCACTCCTGGTCCTCGTCGACGCGCATGATGCCGTAGCCGAGGTCGTTGTCCTTGCCGATCACGTTGGTGTACGTGTGATGCAGCTCGTTGTGCGAGTGCTTCCACTGCTCGGACGGCGAGACGTGATCCCACTCCCAAGTGGTGGAGTGGATCTTCGGGTCCCGCATCCAGTCCCACTGGCCGTGCAGGACGTTGTGGCCGATCTCCATGTTGTCCATGATCTTCGCCACGGACAGACCGGCGGTGCCGAGCAGCCACGCCGGCGGGAAGATCGAGAACAGCAGCACGCCCCTGCTGACCAACTCGAGCTTGCGCTGCGCCGAGATGACCCTACGGATGTAGGCGGCGTCTTTCTCCCCGCGGCCGGCGATCACCTCGTCGCGGATCGCGTCCAGCTCGCGGCCTAGCTCCTCGATCTGCTCCGCCGTCAGGTGGGCGGTGGGGTCAATGGCGGTCAAAGTGCTCCTACCGTTCGATGTCGCAAGGGCCCGCCGCGGCGGACACACAGGTCTGGATGAGGACGCCCGGCTCGGCCTCGGTGATCTCGCCGGTGCGCAGGTCGCGGACGGCGCCCGCCTTGAGCGGCGTGACGCAGCCGAAGCAGATGCCCATACGGCACCCGGACGGCATGAGCACGCCGGCCTCCTCGCCGACGTCCAGCAACGGCGTGGCGCCGTCCGAGTCGACGGTCTTGCCGGTGGCGCTGAACGTGACCTCGCCGCCGTCGCCGGCGACGACGATGCTGGGGCGGAAGCGTTCGGTGTGCAGGCGCACTTGGACGCCGTGCCCGCTCCAGTGCTCTTCGGCGGCGTCAAGCAGGCCCGCGGGCCCGCAAGCCCAGGCCTCGCGCTCGGCCCAGTCGGGCACGAGTTCGTCGAGACGGGCGATGTCGAGCATGCCGTCCGTGTCGGTGTGCACCTCGATGAGCCGCAGCTTCTCGTCCGCGACCAGATCGTGCAGTTCGTTTCGGAAGATCACGTCCTGCGCCCGTGGCGCGCAGTGGACCATGACGACGTCGTCGAACTCGATGTCGCGCAGCATGCCCATCACGGGCGTGACGCCGCTGCCGGCCGTCAGGTAGAGCACCTTGGCGGGCTTGGCCGGCGGCAGCACGAAGTCACCGGTCGCCTGGTCGAGCTGGATCAGCGTGCCCGGTTTCGCCCTGCGGACCAGGTGGTTGCTGACCTTGCCGTCCGGGATCGCCTTCACGGTGATCGTGACGCGGCCGTCCTGGCGGTTCGTCGGCGAGGTGATGGAGTAGGCACGCCACAGGCGTACGCCGTCGACGTCGACCCCGATCCGCACGTACTGACCGGCTGTGTGGCCGCGCCAGCCCCGTCCCGGCCTGATCACGACAGTCGCGGCGTCATCCGTCTCGGGGTGCACGGCCTCGATGCGCCCCCGCAGGTCGGCGCCCGCACGCAGTGGGCTGACCAGGTCGAGGTAGTCCGACGGCAGCAGCGGCGTCGTGACCATCTCCAGCAGTTTCCACGCCCTGCTGCGAAGGGCTGCACTCGTCATGACTCCAGCTTGCTGCGTCTCAGGGCGTAAAGTCCTGACCGTAGGACGTGAATCTGGTGGGTGGAATTGTTCGCAGGGAATAAAAACGTGAGTCGTGTAACCCAGAGGGCCAGCGAACTGGCCCTGGATGAGACGACGGTCACCGCACTTCGGGCCGCGCTGAAGACCACCGCCGACGAGGTCGTCCAGGCGATCATCGACGAGGTCCCTCCCTACGCCAACGCACTGACGGGCCACATGGGCGCCACCATCCGCCGAGCCGTCCGCACCGCCCTGGGGCACTACCTGGACCTCGCGAGCGGGAACGCCACAGGCGGCGACGGCGGTGACGCGGCCTACGAGCTGGGCGGGGGCGAGGTGCGCGACGGCCGTTCGATGGACGCCCTGCTCAGCGCCTACCGCGTCGGCGCCCGCGTGGCCTGGCGATGCCTGGCAGCGGGCGCCGTGTCCGCAGGTCTGCCCGCCGCCGAGGTCGCCAAGTTCGCCGAGCTGACCTTCGCCTACATTGACGAGCTCTCCGCCGCGAGCGCCGCGGGCCACGCCGACGAACTGGCCGCCCGGGGCAGGGCCCACGAGCGCCACCTGGAACACCTGGCCCGCGATCTCCTCGCCGGCGCGAGCCCGGACGTGCTGCTGGCCTCTGCTCAACGGGCCGGATGGCAGCCTCCGGTTACGCTGACGGCGGTCCTGCTGCCCGCCGCCCAGGCCCGGCCCGCCTACCGCACACTCGACCCGAGCACCCTCGTCCTCGACGATCTGCCGGACGCCACCGGTGTGCTGCTCGTCCCCGATTCCGACCGATCACATCTCTTGCGGCAGCTGACCGACCGCACCGCCGTGGTCGGCCCGGCCCGGCCATGGACTCGTGCGTCATCCTCGCACGCACGAGCCGCACGCGCGCGCTCCCTCTCCTCTGATATCCGCGACACCGAGGACCACCTGCCCGAGCTGGTGCTGAGCGCCGACGTGGACGCGTTCGCAGACCTGCGTGCCCGAGCCCTCGCACCGTTGCGCACCTTGCCTGTCGCGACCGCACGGCGGCTGGAGGAGACGTTGCGGGCGTGGCTGCTGCACCAGGGCAGGCGGGACGAGGTGGCGGCGGCGTTGTTCGTCCATCCCCAGACAGTCCGGTACCGGATGTCGCAGCTGCGGGAGCTGTTTCCGGATCTCGCATCGCCACACCGGGTCCTTGAACTGACGCTGGCGGTCGGTCTTCGGGCCAGTTGACGCGTACTTCGACCGTCCACGAGCTCCCGGTGGATCCCGGCATCGTGCTCGGTGCCTACCTGGACGTCCTTGCAGCCGGGACGGTTCGGGTGAGCGACGCGATCAAGGTGCAGCAGGTCGGCTGACAGGGAGCGTTCCACCACGAGTCGCCCACCTGCCGATCCGTCAGGCCCGCGTCTCGCACGACCAGCCACACCCGGTCGCGACTGAGCGGGAGTTGGCCGAGAAGGACGCCGGTCGCGTCGAGCAGGGTGTTGGCGAAGGCTGGAGCGACCGGGTTGAAAGGGCGGACTGTCGGCCGTGACGCCCCGTTTGACTCCCTGGGCACCCACATGCATGGCGATGGGCCAGGAAATGGGATCTGACCTCGGGTTTTCCGAAGATCGCACAGGTGGACATCTTTCCGATGACCCACCAGGTCGGTGTGCCGCGATTGAACCGGTCGCGAAGAGCCCCTGAACTGCGGTTGTGGGCGCACAATGTGCGGTGCGGGCGTTCAGTAGGTGGGACCGTAAGGGCTCCAGTGCCCGGATGTACAAACTGGCCAAGGAGTCGGCGGTCAAGGCCCGCACGCAGGCGATCAACCAACTCAAGGCTGTCCTCATCCGTGCCGATCCGCAGCTGAGAGAGGAACTTGCCGGGCCGGGCAACGCAGAACTCTTCCGCACCTGCGCCGGGCTCGTCGACGACAGCCTGAACCACGAGGCCGATGAAGGGGCGGTGCTCCATGCCGCCCACGTCACCCTGGGTCTCCTGGCCCGGCGCATCAGGCAGCTCAGCGACGAGGTCCAGGACTTGGAAGGCCACCTGACCCCCCTGGTGGAGCGCCACGCTCCGCAGCTGCTCGAGGTGGTGGGCATCGGTCCGGACACGGCCGTCACTTCGCTGATCACGGTGGGGGACAACCCGGAACGCCTGGACACTGAGGCGTCGTTCGCGGCGCTGTGCGGTGTCAGCCCAGTCGAGCGTTCCTCGGGCAGTCGGCAGCACCGTCGCCTCAACCGCGGCGGCGACCGGCAAGCTAACGCAGCCCTGCACCGGATCGTGCAGACTCGCCTGCGCTTCGACCCGCGCACCCAGGACTACCACGAACGCCGCATCAAGGAGGGCAAGACCCGTCGCGAAATCGTCCGATGCCTCAAACGCTACGCTGCCCGGGAGGTCTTCCACCTGGTCGGGCCCACACAGCCATAACCCCCGTTACAGGGGCAGTCCGTGAGAGATGAGAGGGTCTGACGGGTGAGCGAGACACCACCGAACACCCTGCAATACCGCGTTGACGGGCCAGAAGACGCACCTGTCCTGATCCTGGGGCCCTCCCTGGGTACCACATGGCACATGTGGGACAGGCAGGTCCCGGAGCTGGCCGGACAGTGGCGGGTCTTCCGGTTCGATCTGCCGGGACACGGCGGTGCCCCCGCGCATCCGGCGGGCTCGGTCGCCGAGCTGGCCGCCCGGCTGCTCGCCACTTTGGACGGGCTCGGGGTGCAGCGCTTCGGCTACGCGGGCTGCGCGCTCGGCGGCGCGATCGGCATCGAGCTGGCCCTGCGCCGCCCGGAGCGGGTCGTCTCGCTCGCACTGGTCGCCGCCTCGCCGCGGTTCGGAACGCCCGACGAGTTCCGGCAGCGCGGGGTGATCGTGCGGACGAACGGGCTCGACCCGATCGCCAGGACCTCGCCGGACCGCTGGTTCACCGGCGGGTTCGCGGCCGCCCAGCCCGCGATCACGGAGTGGGCCGTGCAGATGGTGCGCACCACCGACCCCGGCTGCTACATCGCCGCCTGCGAGGCGCTGGCCGGGTTCGACGTGCGCCCCGAGCTGGCCCGCGTCGGTGTGCCGACCCTGGTCCTGGTGGGCTCGGACGACCAGGTCACCGGGCCGGCCGAGGCCCGCACCCTGGTGGCGGGCATCCCGGACGCCCGTCTCGCGGTCGTCCCCGGCGCCTCCCACCTCGTCCCGGTCGAGCAGCCGGCGGCCGTCACCGATCTGCTGGTCCGGCACTTCTCCACCGCCTGGCAGCCCGGCTTCGAGTCGTCCACCGGCCAGATGGCCGTCCCCACGGCTCCGGTGAGGCCGGTCCTGGCCGCCGGTCCGCAAACCGCGCCGCAGTTCGCCCCGCAGGCCGCGCCCATCGCCGAGATCGCCCCCGCCGCCGTGGCGCCGCAGCCGCTCGGGCCGCCCGACCGGTACGAGACGGGGCTCAAGATCCGCCGGGAGGTGCTCGGCGACGCCCATGTCGACCGGGCGCTGGCCGGGGCCGACGACTTCTCCGGGGACTTCCAGGAGCTCGTCACCCGGTACACCTGGGGCGAGATCTGGGACCGGCCCGGTCTCGACCGGCGCTCGCGCAGCTGCGTCACGCTCGCCACGCTCGTCGCGGGCGGCCATCTGGAGGAGCTCGCCGCCCACACCCGGGCCGCCCTGCGCAACGGCCTGACCCCCGACGAGATCAAGGAAGTACTGCTCCAGGCGGCCGTGTACTGCGGGGTGCCGGCCGCGAACAGCGCGTTCCGGGTGGCCCAGCGGGTCATCCACGAGGAGACCACGCCCGCCGAGTGATCGGCATGCGGGCGTGCGCCGCAGCGGCTCCGGCAACTCGCCGGGGCCCGGCGGGGGCAGGATGGGATTCATGAAGCTCACGAAGAAGTCCCACGCCTGCGTCCGTCTGGAGAAGGACGGGCGCACGCTCGTCCTCGACCCCGGCGGCTTCAGCGAGGAGGACGCCGCGCTCGGCGCGGACGCGATCCTGGTCACGCACGAGCACCCCGACCACTTCGACGAGGGACGCCTGCGGGCCGCGCTGGACGCCGACCCGGCCGTCGAGATCTGGACCCTGAAGTCGGTCGCGGACCGGATCGCGGCGGCCTTCCCGGGCCGCGTGCACACCGTCGGCCACGGCGACACCTTCACGGCGGCGGGCTTCGACGTCCAGGTCCACGGCGAGCTGCACGCGGTGATCCACCCGGACATCCCGCGCATCACCAACGTCGGCTACCTGATCGACGGCGGTCGCGTCTTCCACCCCGGGGACGCCCTCACCGTCCCCGACCACCCGGTCGAGACGCTGATGCTCCCGGTGATGGCCCCCTGGAACAAGATCTCCGAGGTCATCGACTATCTCCGTGAGGTCGGGCCGCAGCGCGCCTACGACATCCACGACGCCCTGCTCACCGACCTCGCCCGCCCGATCTACGACCGCCAGATCGGCGCTCTCGGCGGCTCGGAGCACCTGCGGCTCGCGCCGGGCGCGTCGGCCGACGTCTGAGCGCCCAGCCGGACGGGAGGGTGTTGTCGGTCCCGCCCGGTAGGTTGTGGGACATGCGCATCGCGACCTGGAACGTGAACTCGATCACCGCCCGCCTGCCGAGGCTGCTTGCCTGGCTGGAGAGCAGTGGCACGGACGTGCTCTGCCTGCAGGAGGCCAAGCTCGCCGAGGAGCTGTTCCCGTTCGACCAGCTGCGCGAGCTGGGCTACGAGGCGGCGGTGAACGCCACCGGCAGGTGGAACGGCGTGGCGGTGATCTCCCGCGTCGGCCTGGAGGACGTCGTCAAGGGCCTGCCCGGTGACCCGGGGTACGAGGGTGTCGAGGAGCCCCGGGCGATCTCCGCGACCTGCGGCCCCGTCCGCGTCTGGTCGGTGTACGTGCCGAACGGCCGCGAGGTGGACCACCCCCACTACGCCTACAAGCTCCAGTGGTTCGAGGCCCTGAAGGCCGCCGTCGCGGGCGACGCGGCGGGCGGCCGCCCGTTCGCGGTCCTGGGCGACTACAACGTGGCGCCGACCGACGACGACGTCTTCGACGTGGCCGCCTTCGAGGGCCTGACCCACGTCACTCCCGCCGAGCGTGCCGCCCTGGCCGCCCTGCGCGAGGCGGGCCTGTCCGACGTGGTCCCGCGGCCCCTGAAGTACGACCGTCCGTACACGTACTGGGACTACCGCCAGCTCGCCTTCCCGAAGAACCGGGGCATGCGCATCGACCTGGTGTACGGCAACGCGCCGTTCGCCAAGGCCGTCAAGGACGCCTACGTCGACCGCGAGGAGCGCAAGGGCAAGGGCGCCTCGGACCACGCGCCGGTGGTCGTGGACCTGGAGGTCTAGAGGCCCTGTCGCCAGGTTCCCGCCACGTGTTGCGCAGTCACGTGGGCGATTCGGCGACGCGGCGGGAGTGCGTGCCGGACGCCGCCGTGCCCGCCCTCC
Source organism: Streptomyces sp. NPDC058964 (assembly GCF_042741275.1). NCBI lineage: Bacteria > Bacillati > Actinomycetota > Actinomycetes > Kitasatosporales > Streptomycetaceae > Streptomyces > Streptomyces sp. NPDC058964. The sequence continues at coordinate 5,811 of NZ_JBHYKH010000143.1, read as the reverse complement.
GGGCGGACGGCGGGAATTCGACGGCAGGGGCCGGGCCGCGACACCCCGTACGGGCTGTGGTGCGGACGGCGGTGCGAATGCCACGCTGGACATATGAACATCCCCTTCCTGGGCAACCGGCACACGAAGAGCGATGAGGCGGTTCACGCTCGCGACCCCGAGGGGGTCGCCGAGCTTCTCTCCGAGTGCGAGCTGCTGCGCTCGCAGGCGTCCCAGGAGGGCGTCCGGCTCGACGACTCCGCGGCCTCGCTGGAGGCGCTCGACCAGCTGCTGCCGCGCTGGCGCGACGACGAGGAGAGCCTGCCCTGGCTGGGCAACGACGCGGGGCTGTACCTGGGCACGGTCATCGTGCGTACGGTCCCCGGCGCGCGGTGGGACATCCGGCCCGGCGGACAGGCCGTCGTACGGCTGGCCTCCGGGCGCGAGTTCGACGTCGTCACGACGGGCCACGAGTGGGCGTCGAGCGGTGTGCCCGAGCTCTCGCAGCTCTACGCCGAGGTCGCCGAGACCTAAAGACGGTGTAAATACGGCTTATGTCCGAATGGCGCGTGTCGTGATCGAAGCTCATCGATGTCTGGATAGCTTGCGATCACCGCGACACAGCTGAGAGTGAGTAGGGCTGCGAATGGCCGTCGATCCACTGATCGAACCGCGTGACGTCGACAACTGTTTCGCCGAGGGGAAGGTGCTCGTGGGCCCCGGTCTTCCGCGGGCGGGGGAGCCGGGGCCGTGCGGGACGGCCGACCGGCCCCTGTGCGCAAGGACGGACCGCTCGGCCGCTTGACCGCCCACGAGGGTCTCCCCGTACCGGGACCGGCCGCCTCGAACCTCGACTACGATTTACCGTTCATCCCCGTGGTGATGGCGAACCGGCCGATCCGCACCGGGATGTGCGAGGACGCTGCTGCCCGGTGGGGAGCCCGGGAGCCCCCCCACGGCCACGGGACCGTGAGGGGGGCGGCAGTTCACAGGGCCAGGCCCGGCCGGCGGCAGCCGGAGATCACTGCTCGCGCAGCGGAACGGACACGTACGACGGGTCGTCCGCCGGTGAGGAGAAGGTCAGCTGCGCGCCGGACGGGTTGTGCTCGATGTAGAGCGGATCCACCGTGTCGACGACCAGGGCGAGCCGGTGTCCGGCCGGGACGTCGTACGCCGTGGAGAACAGGTCCAGATCCACGTCGAACGGCCGGCCGGGCGTCCGGTCGTACCAGGTGTACGGGGCGTTGGTCACCAGCTTGCCGAAGCCGAGCGGGCCCACGTCGTACAGGTAGGCGACGAGGGTGCCGCTCTCCTCGGTCGGGGTGAGGGTGGTGTGCAACTTCGCCGTGCCGCGCACCTGTTGCGCCGTCGTGTACTTCTCCGACTGCCAGACCGCGGCCCAGCGGCGGGGGAGCAGCGGGATCGAGGCGACCGGCGGGAGCTGGGCCACCTGGTCGAGGATGCTGGAGAGGAAGACGATCCCGCCGTCCGCGCCCGAGTCCACGTTGGCGTGGATGGTGGTGGAGCCCGCGAGGGCGAGCTTCTTGCGCGCGGCGCCGATCGACTTCCAGTCCGGGTAGCCCTCGTAGCCGCCGGAGGTACGGGACTTGAGCTGTACGGGCTGCTCGCGGTCGATGCCGTTGTCGGCGCCCTTGAGGTAGTGGTCGAACCAGCGCCCGGTGTCGGTCCACACGTCGTTGGGCAGCCCGAACAGGCCGGTCAGCTCCGCGGTCGCGTGGTCGCCGGGGCGCATCTCCAGCCGCTTCGGGACGGTGAGCTTCTCGTAGAAGTCCGCGTACTGGTTGGCGGGGAAGATCGTGTCGCCCCAGGCGTTGGCCATCATGACCGCCGCGCCGTTGTCGTTGAGCTGATCGACGTAGGTCGCGACCGAACGTTTCTTCCCCCAGTCGATCATCTCCTGTTCCTTGGACAGGTTGGAGGCGTAGAAGTCGTCGAAGATCTGCCGGACTTCGGGGCTCTCGTGGCCGGTGACGACGGCCGCTCCGTCCAGCAGGGCGGCCGCCTGGACGTGCTGGGTGCGCCCGGAGTAGATCGACGCGATGAGGTCCGCCCAGCCGCTGAGCGCCGCGACCGCCTTGATCCGCTTGTCGTGCGCGGCGGCGAGCAGGCTGATGCCGGCGCCGTAGGAGACACCGGCCATGCCGACGTGCTTCGGGTCGGAGGGGGTGTTGGCGAGCGCCCAGTCGATCACCTTGGAGGCGTCGGCTATGTCGGGCGGGCCCGCCACTTCTATCTGTCCGCCGGACTGCCAGAAGCCGCGGACGTTGTAGGTGAGTACGACGTAGCCGGAGTCGGCGAGCTTCTGGGCCTGCGCCAGATACTCGGCCTGGGGCAGGCCCCAGCTCGTGGGGAGCACGATGAGCGGGTAGGCGTGCGAGCCGTCGGCGCCGGCGGGGGTGACGACGTTCGCCTTGAGTACGGTGCCGCCGTCGCCGGTGATGTCGACGAAGCGGACGGAGCCCGCGGCCTGTGCGGCCGGAGCCAGTCCGGTGAACGTTCCGGCGATCAGGGCTGCCGAGACGATTCCGACGGCGGAGGTGCGCAGGGCGGCGCGACCATGTCCCATGGGTCACTCCTCACTCGTGTCAGTGCAAAGTGACCCGACGGTAACCGCCACCCTTTACCGTAAGTAACCCGTGGGTAAGTTACGTGCCAGTAAAGAATTTTGGAATGTGCCGTTCCCTAGGAGGCCCGGTGTGCGGCGCGTGGCGCCTCCACCGTCGGCAGAGGCGCCTGCGCGGCCCGTGTCACGTCCGCGACGAGCTCGACGACATCCGGGCCGTACGCCTGGGAGTTGACCACCTTCAGCAGCAGTACGAAGGAGTTGCCGCCGTGCTTGCGGGCCAGCCGCTCGTGATTGCGGGCGAGGTAGCGCGTCGCGGCCTGATTGGTGATCGCGCGCTGGCCGCAGAAGAGGAACACCGGGCGCACGTCGCGCCGTTGGCCCGCGGTGAGCCGGGCCAGGAGCACGTACTCGCCCTTTCCGGACTCCAGCCGGTAGCGCTCGCTGCCGATCTGGAACGCGCCCCGGTCCGGGCCGGGTTCGGCGTCCACGTTCACCTGGACACCCGGCAGCAGGGAGGCGAGGTGCGCCGCCATGCGGCGGTTGGAGGCGGGCCCGCCGACACAGAACTCGGTGCGCTCGCCGAACCCCTGCTGGGCCGCGTCATGGGCGACGACCTGGGCGTTGGCGTTGCAGCCCTTGATGAGGGCGGCGAGTTCGAGGAGCGCGAACACGTCGTGCCGCATCACCGTCAGCTCCGGCCCGCCCGCCTCGCGGTTCACCACGAGCAGCGACTCGGAGTTGTCGGGCAGCCCGAAGAAGGCCTGCTTCCGCCGCAGTCTGCGCTTCCACAGGTAGGTACGGGCGAGCCAGCCGAGGCCGGCGCTGACGCCGGCGGCCAGCACGCCCAGGACGATGTTGCGGACGTCGTCATTCATGGGCGCGCATGGTAGCGGTCCCGAGCCAACCGGAACGTACTCGTGTTCGATGTGTGACGTTTGTGTGACAGCTGCCCGGAATCCGGCTGTCGGGGTCCGGCCGATGTGGCTACGCTGCGCGGACGGTCTGGGACTGGAGGTATGGATGCGTCGCCCTGTCGCGCGGAAACTGACGGTTCTGGCGGTCTCGGCCGCCGTGGTGTCGGTCGGCGCGGCCGCGCCACCCGCCGCGCAGAGCAGTCCCGCCGTCCCCAAGACCCCGGTCGCCGTCGGGTACGGCGGCGCGGTCGCCAGCGTCGACCCGGACGCCTCCGCCGCCGGGATCGAGGTACTGCGCAAGGGCGGCAACGCCGTCGACGCGGCCGTGGCCACCGCGGCCGCCCTCGGCGTCACCGAGCCCTACTCCGCCGGCATCGGCGGGGGCGGGTACTTCGTCTACTACGACGCCGAGTCCCGTACCGTGCACACCGTCGACGGCCGCGAGACCGCGCCGCTGACCGCCGACTCCGGCCTCTTCGTCGAGAACGGCAAGCCCCTCGCCTTCGCCGACGCCGTCAGCAGCGGCCTCAGCGTCGGCACCCCGGGCACGCCCGCCACCTGGCAGACGGCCCTGGACAAGTGGGGCAGCAGAAGACTCGGCACGGTCCTCGAGCCGGCGGAGCGCATCGCCCGCGACGGCTTCACCGTCGACGACACCTTCCGCGCCCAGACCGCGTCCAACGAGACCCGCTTCCGCTACTTTCCGGCCACCGCCGAGCTGTTCCTGCCCGGCGGGCAGCTCCCGGTCGTCGGCTCCACCTTCAAGAACCCCGATCTCGCCCGCACCTACGAGGAGTTGGGCCGCAAGGGCGCCGACGCGATCTACCACGGCAAGCTCGGCAGCGCCATCGTCCGCACCGTGAACAACCCGCCGGTGGACCCGGGTTCGGGCTGGAACGCCCGCCCCGGCAAGCTGTCCGCCGCGGACCTCGCCGCCTACCGGGCCAAGCCGCAGGCGCCCACCCGGACCTCGTACCGCGGTCTGAACGTCTACTCGATCGCTCCCTCCTCCTCGGGCGGCACCACGGTCGGCGAGGCCCTCAACATCCTGGACAGGACCGACCTTTCGAAGGCGTCCGAGGCGCAGTACCTGCACCACTACATCGAGGCCAGCCGCATCGCCTTCGCGGACCGCGGGCGCTGGGTCGGCGACCCCGCCTTCGAGGACGTACCGACCAAGCAGCTGCTCTCGCAGAAGTACGCCGACTCGCGCGCCTGCCTCGTCAAGGACGACGCGGTCCTCACCAGCCCGCTCGCCCCGGGCGACCCGCGCGACCCGGCCGCCTGCTCCACCGCGGGAACGGCGGCCCCGACGACGTACGAGGGCGAGAACACCACCCATCTCACGGTCGCCGACAAGTGGGGCAACGTCGTCTCCTACACCCTCACCATCGAGCAGACCGGCGGCAGCGCGATCACCGTCCCCGGCCGTGGCTTCCTGCTCAACAACGAGCTGACGGACTTCTCCTTCACCCCGGCCAGCCCCGCCGTGCACGACCCGAACCTGCCCGGTCCCGGCAAGCGGCCGCGCTCGTCGATCTCCCCGACGATCGTGCTCGACAGGCACAACCGGCCCGTGGTGGCGCTCGGTTCGCCCGGCGGCGCGACCATCATCACCACCGTGCTGCAGACCCTCACCGAGTTCCTCGACCGAGGGCTGCCGCTGGTCGACGCGATCGCCGCGCCGCGCGCCAGCCAGCGCAACGCCGCCCAGACCGAACTCGAACCAGGGCTCTACGACAGCGACCTGCGGACCCGGCTGGAGGCCATCGGGCACAGCTTCAAGCTCAACCCGGAGATCGGGGCGGCCACCGGTGTGCAGCGCCTGCCCGACGGCAGGTGGCTGGCCGCGGCCGAGAAGGTACGGCGGGGCGGCGGCTCGGCGATGGTGGTGCGCCCGGCACCGTAGCGCCGCACGGCGCGGGCGCGGCGCCCCGGGGGCGCCCCGGACCCCCCGCGCGGCGCAAGTCACCGGACTTACCCGGCCCGCCGGCGGGGTGGCGGGGGGGGGGGGGGGGTATAAAAAAAAAAACACCCACCCCACAGAAAAAAATAGGGGGGGGGGTGGGGGGGGGTGTGTGTTTTTGGTGCGGCGGTTTTGTGGGGTCGGCGGGGGCCCCCACCCCGCGGGGGCTGTGTTCAACGCCCCCACGGCACGCTCGGCGTCCGCCGGCTCCACACCGGCCAGCCGCAGCTCCCACACGGAGGCCGTCAGCCGGTCGGCGAGTCCGGAGGTCCGAGCCTGAACCGCGTCGACGATGTCGAGCCCGGCGGGCAGGGACTCGTCGAGGAGTGCCCCGAGCCGCTGCGGGTCCCGCGAATCGGTGAGCG
>NZ_JBHYKH010000142.1:0-18130 GCF_042741275.1 Streptomyces sp. NPDC058964 | reverse complement strand
CGGTCGCACAGGGGTTCCTTCAGGCTGGGCCACCCGCGACGGGATGAGTCGGTCATGCCCCACGAACCCTCGCCCCCATGCGTAAGCCACCGAACCGGGTCCACGCCAGGCAGCCCCAACCAGGGAGAGACACATGCCCCATCTTGCTCTGTACACATTCGGCGTCCTGAAGTCACCTCTCGCCGATCCCGCACCTCTCACGCGCGAGTTCTACGACAGTGGTGAGGCCGTGTACCGGAAGATCAGCCAGCACCCCGGATACCTCGCGCGTGCTGAAGCGGCAGACGGTGACCGGGGCGTGCTCTTCGAGGCGGACTGGGGTGCATGGGGAGAGTTCGCCGTACCGACCTGGTACGGCAAGGGCCATACGGTGGAAACCACCGCCCTGGCCGCGACACTCTCACTCTGGACCGGCCTGCGCCCCGCCTTCGACGCCGTCTACACCGGTCTGCACCGTGAGGCGCTGAACAGGCGTTACGACTGGTTCGAGAGGACAGGGCACCCGAATTACGTGTGCTGGTGGGTCTCCGACGGCGTGATACCCACCTGGCGGGACGGGGTTTCCAGGCTGGAGCACCTCCACGACCACGGCTCCGCGCCGCACGCCTTCACCTTCCACCACTCATTCGCCCCGGACGGAACTCCGACCAGGATCAAAGGCATCGGGCCGAAGAGCGACCAGGTTCGCTGACAAGGGAGCCCGAACGACTGGGTTCGCTGTCAAACGCCTCGATTGAATGACGGCGAACAGATGCGTCCGCGCTACGGCGGATCCGCCAGTACCTGGGGCTTCGCCCTCTACCTCGCGAGCACCGATGAGTACCAAGACCCCATCCTGCCCACCAGCGGCTTCGCCGGCACCCCCGAAGACGCCCTCGACTGCGCCTGCGGCCTCCACCTCACCGACCCCAGCATCTGACCCCGCACCACACACAACACAGGCTCCACATCAACCCCCGAAGGATTTACGGAGCCGACCACTAAGTCAGCAATGGAGAAGGGGAAAAGGGATGGGATGCGCGGGGAGCGCTGCGGGGGATCGGTCGCGTTGGAGGCCTGATCGCGCGTCGGTGTGGCCGCGCGCGGCCGGGCAGACAAGCTGCCCCGCGGTCCCCGACGGGTGATCTTCGGCGTGCGGCCCTGACCGGCCCTGCGAGCAACGGGGTTGGGGGCATATGGATACGACCCGGCGCCTGCTCATAGCGGCGGCGGGCGTCACCGTCCTCGCCACCACACTGGCCACCGCCGCGCACATCGCAGCCACGGCAGAGGCTGTGCCGCAGACGGATTCGTCCGATGCGCCACATCCACCGGGGGAGGGCAGTGAAACTTGCGTGACGTCTACCGCGAAAGCGTCACGACAATTCGGGTACATCCTCCCGGACGGGATCCGTGGCTTGCGGGTGACCTGGAACGCCGGCCGGGGCGGCGGCACGCAGTGCCGCCTCGACCCGGCGGTTGCTGGTCATGGTCGCGGTGACGGTGGTCATGCTGAGGAGGAGGCCGGCGGCGGTGTAGAGCGGGGTGCGTACGTCGTAGGTGGTGGCCAGCCAGCCGCCGAGGAAGGCGCCGAACGGGGCGGCGCACATGGCGAGCATGCGGGAGGTGGAGGCGACTCGGCCCATCAGGTGGGCCGGGACGATTGCCTGCCGCAGGGAGGGGCCGAGCACCATGGTGGCGCCCATGCCCGCTCCGCAGACGGCGAGCGCGAGGCCGGCGACGTACGGGTTCGGGGCGGCGGCAAGCCCCAGGATGGCGAGCCCCTCGACCGTGGCCGTGCAGGTCAGCGCGGTGCCGGTGCCGAGTCGTCGGCCGAGGAAGGAGGCGATGGCGGCGCCGAGCAGGCCGCCGGTGGCCTCCGCTGTGAGGAGCAGGCCGAAGCCGAAGGTGTCGATGCCGAGACGGTCGTGCGCGAAGAGGGCGAGTACGGTTTCCACGGCGAGGAAGGCGATGTTGCCGACCGCCGGTCGGAGCGCGAGCCCGAGCAGCAACTGGTCCCGGAAGACGTGGGCGGCCCCGGCCCGCGCCTGTCGCAGCAGCGACTCGCGGGCCTGTGGTGCGGGCCGGGGTGTGGCAGGCAGCGATCGTAGGAGCAGTGCGGAGAGCGCGAACGACACCGCGTCGGCGAGCAGCGGGACCGCCCGCCCGAGCGCGAGCAGGGCACTGCCCGCGGGCGGCCCGGCGAAGCCGGACATGGCGGTCTGGGCGCCGCGCAGGCGGGAGTTGGCGCGCTCCAGGAGCGCGGGGTCGCGGCCGAGCAGGTCCGGCAGGTAGGCCGTGGCGGCCGTGTCGAAGAAGAGTCCGCCGAGGCCGAGCAGGAAGGCGACGGCCGCGAGCAGCGCGATGCTCAGCACGTCGAGCGCGGCCGCTGCCGCCGGTGTCGCGAGCAGCACCGCACGTGCCGCGTCCGCGACCCACATGGTGCGCCGGCGGTCCCAGCGGTCCACCAGCGCACCGCCGAGGACCCCGAAGAGCAGCCACGGCAGCGTCCCGGCGGCCGTGACGACGGCGAGCGCCATCGGATCTCGTGTCAACGTCAGCGCGAGCAGCGGCAGCGCGGCATGCATGACCCCGTCACCGAGCGAGGACACCGTCTGCGCGGTCCACAGCCGTCCGAAGCCAGTCGGCAGTTTCCTTGCCTCTGAGGTCACTTGGCGTTCCCCTCTGCTTGCTGGCGCGGTGCCGGGTGGAACAGGGCGAAGACGAGCGACGCGTCCGGCAGCGACGGATCGGACAGCTCCCGGTACTCGTCCGCCAGTGCGTGCAGCCGCGCCCCCAGTTCGGCGAACTGCTCGTCGGTGAGCCGCAGATGCGCCATCCGCACGTGCCGCTCGCCATCCACTGGCGCTGCCTCCAGGTCCGCCACCGCATGCCGCATCAGCACATCCGGGCCTCCCTCGCCCGGATCCGGCAGCACGATCGCCTGCGCGGCCATTGCGTAGTACCGCTCGGTGACCCCCCGGACCTTCCGAGTTCGTACCACCTTCACCAGGCCGGCCCGTTCGAGCAGCCGTACGTGATAGCTGGAGCTCCCCTTCGCGAGGCCCACGCGCTCGGCGATCTGCGTGATCGTTGCCGGTTCGAAGCGGAGCACGGCCATGATCCGGTGACGGGTGAGGTTGGAGACGGCGCGGAGCTGCTCATCGGTGGTGACGTGGAACGTCTCGGGAAGATCATCGGTAGGCATGCCCTCAATGGTCAACACTTCTTGACCATTGAGCAAGGGATTTTCGTCCCGGGCTCCCGGAATCGGCCGTCCAGCACGGAGGCCTTCGCTCCTGCACTCTCCTTCCCGGCCTCGCTCGACCCGCCCCCGGGCTCCTTCGCTCCGCCTGTCGCGGATGCTCAGCCGCACCGCCCGAGTCCTTGAGTCGTCAAAAATCCTTCGTTTCTGAAGATCGACGGGCAGGGGTCGGGGGGCGCCGCAGAGCCTTCAGAAAGCCCTTCAAAAGCCTGGGTGGTTCAAGAACTCCGGACCACCGTCTTCTGACATGATCCGGGGTCGTGAGTGACCTCCCGGGGCCGCCCGGCCACCCCGAACTCCTCGTCGCCGAACCCCTCGTGCGCACCGAGATCAAGATCGGATACACGCGGGTCTCCACCGGCGGGCAGAAGCTCGAACGGCAGCTCGACGCCCGCACCACCGCCGGGTGCCGCAAGATCTTCTCCGGCGAGAAGTCCGGCAGGACCGGCCTGCGCCCGGAGCTGAAGGCGTGCCACGCCTTCCTCGACGCGGAAGGCACCCTCGTGGTCCCCCCGCTCGACCGCTATGGCCGCAGCCTCCAAGACCTCGTCCACATGGTCGCTGAACTCCGTACGCGCGAGATCGGTTCGAACGGGCCGGCTACCTGCGCCGGCGGCGGGCCGGACGGCGCAACCAGTACGTCCTCAGCCTCGACCAGCCGCTGCGGCACCCCGCGGAAGCCGGCCTCGATGTCCGCGCCCTCGTGCAGCTCGCTGCCACTGGTGGGCCTCAGCCGCCGAGGACGGCTCCCACACCGGTTCTTCTGCCCCGGTCCGCCGCCGCTCCTCGTCCGCCTGCGGGTCAGGCCGCCTGGGTGAGCTCGGCACGGCCGAACAGCAGGGCGTAGCCGGAGGGGAGCCGGGCGAGGATGCGGCTGAGGAGCTCCTCACCGACGAGCTGGGCCACGACGCGAAGGACGGTGCCGCTGTCCCAGCGGGTGGTGGCCGGGCTGCCGCCGATGCGGGACGCCAGGTCCTCGACGAAGCCCCAGCCGGTGAGGGGCTCGGTGGCGGGGATCTGGGAGGTGAAGGTGACGGCGGCCTCGTACGGCAGTCGGGCGGCGAGCTCCACCCGCTCCTCGCCGGTGACCTGGCGACCGAAGGCGGCCAGCACGGCGCGCACGGCCTGTTCGGCCTGGGCCCGGGTGGCGTAGGCGCCTTCGTAGCGCACCTGTTCCAGCATCTGCTCGAACGTCATGCCCGCAGTGGACCGGAACGGCTGCTGCTGGTGATTCATCGCTGACGCGCTTGCCTTTCTCGTCGAAGGTGTTCGCGTCACCGGTGGCCGGGGCTCGTGCGCCGGTCACCGGTGACGCCCGGGGTGAAGGGGTGTGGTGCCGGTGGACTAGAAGGGCTGGGGGTGGCCGAACAGCAAGTCGTAGCCCGCCGGGAGCTGGAGCAGGATGCGGCCGGTGAGCTCCTCGCCCGCCGCATCTGCGGCCACGCTGAGCACGGCGCTCACGTCCCAGGCGGCGGTCTGTTCGGTGGCTCCCTCGATCCAGGCCGCAGTGGCCCGCACGAACCGCTCGGGGGACAGCGGCTCGCGTGCCTGGAGCGGATTGAGCAGGACGAGGGCCAAGTCCTCCGGCAGCCGGGCGGCCAGGTCCGCCCGCACCTCGCCCACGAGGTGCGCGCCCAGCAGCGCCAGCACCGTGCGCGTGGCCCGCTCGGCCTCCTCGGTGGTCTCGTACTCGCCGCGTTCCTTGACCTGGTGGAGGAACGCCTTCCATCGCATCACCATCGCTGCTCCCGTGCCTGAGTGCGGCTGGGGCGGAGGACGGGGGCGGCCGCGGGGGAGGTCGGCGCCCTCGTCCACCGCTGCGGATGGGCGGGGACTCAGCCGCTGATCTCCTTGCGTGCGGAGCCGCCGCCGATGGCGATCTTGCGGGGCTTGGCGCGCTCGGCGATCGGGATCCGCAGGGTCAGCACGCCCGCGTCGTAGTCCGCCCTGATGTGCTCGGCATCCAGGGTGTCGGCCAGCACGACCTGGCGGGAGAAGACACCCAGCGGCCGCTCGGAGAGCTCCAGCTGCACGTCGTCCGCCTTGGTGACGGGCCGCCGCTCGGCCTTGACGGTGAGCATGTTCCGCTCGACGTCGATGTCGATCGCGTCCGTGGCCACGCCAGGCAGATCGAAGGCGATCACGTACTCGTCGCCCTCACGGTAGGCGTCCATCGGCATCGGCGACGGCCGCGACCAGGTCCCGGTCGTACCCAGGAGCTGCTGGGTGAGCCGGTCCAGCTCACGGAAAGGGTCGGTACGCATCAACATCGTCAAACACCTCCAGCGTTCGGGTAGTCAGGCACTGTGCCAATGCGTTCACCTGTCATCGTTGTAACATGTCATCCAAGCGATGACAAGCCGAACGTCATCCAGATGACGACATTCCGATGGAGGTCCGATGACCAGGGACGATGCACCCACCCCCCGCGGCCTCACGCCGGCGTCCTTCCTCGCCGCCGCCGCGGCACTCAACACAATCCATGAGGCCCTGCACACCGCCCAGAGCACGCCGGACGGCACACACACCGGGCCCAACCGGGCCGGCTCGGAGCAGGCACTGGACGCGCTCCTGCTGCTGCGCGAAGCACGCGAGCAACTCGCCGAATGGGAACCCGGCCTGATCGAAGCCGCGCGGGAGGCCGGCGCCAGCTGGGCCGACCTCGCCCACCCCCTCGGCGTCTCCAGCCGCCAGGCCGCCGAACGCCGCTACCTGCGCGTACGCCCCGGCCACCCGGGCTCCACGGGCGAACAACGGGTGCAAGCCACCCGCGACCGCCGCGCCGCCGACCGCACCGTCACCGCCTGGGCCCGCGCCAACGCCGCCACCCTGCGCCAGCTCGCCGGCCAAGTCACCGCCCTCACCGACCTCCCCGCCGCGGCCCGTACCCCGCTCGACGAGCTCACCGCCGCCCTCGCCGACAACGACGCGGCCGCCCTCCTCGGCCCCCTGGCTCTCACGCACGCGTACCTGACGTCCGGCCACCCCGACCTTGCGGCGCACGTCGACGACGTCGCCCGCCACGCCGACCGACTACGCGGACGCAGCGACGACCAGCGCCAGAATCGAGCCTGATCACCACGCCGTGGGGCTCCCCACTCGATCCGCGGCACACCCAGGCCTCAGGTCACCTGTCGCGGGGCAACGCTGTCCCCGGCGAGCACCGAGGCTTTGACAGCGCACCGGCGTCGACGATCCGGACGCCGGAACCTCAAGCACTGTCTACGACGACAACGGGCAGCCAGACCACCAGCAGTGTCAACAACGTCCAGCCCACGCTGACTTACCACTACGACGCCGTCGGCCGAAAGACGTCCGTCAGCAGCGGCGCAGACGAACTGGCCGCCTGGGTCTGGGACGGCCCCGCCATACCCAACGGCAAGGGATACATCACCTTCACCGTCAGCCGCGACGCCTACGGCACCACCGCCACCACCTCCACCGGCGCCTTCGACGCCCGCGGCCGCGTCCTGGACACCACCGTCACCCTGCCCGTCACCCTCACCGGCCTGGCCCGTAGCTACACCACCTCCGCCACCTACGACGCCGCCGACCACATCACCTCCACCACCTACCCCGAGGCCGGCGGACTCGACGAGGGAACGGTCACCACCACGTACGACGACTACGGCCACCCCACACTGCTCACCAGCAGCCTGGGCAGCACCGTCCACGTCGACGACACCGCGTATGACGCCTACAGCCGCCTGGTCGAACGCGACTACGGAGCCGAACTCGACAGCACCGGGGTGCGCGCCCAGCGGCAGCAGGGCTACGACGACAGCAACGGCACCCGCGCACTGAAGTCGATCGCCACTACCACCACGATCAGTGAACTGACCACGGAGACCCGGAGGGCCCGACGGCCTCCGGCCGTTCGGGTCCTGCTCTTGGTGTCCGGTCGGGTGGCGGACAGCACTTGGTCACTGCCCCGTCGACAGCGGCGCCGCACGGGCGGGGCTCCCGGGCTCGGGGCGGGGGCGGTATTCACTCCGGCGGCCGAGCGGCTTCACCGGAGAAACGATCATCTGTTGCCCCGCGTCCCGGACTCGCCGGTGGGGTTCGGACTTTACAGAACCCTAACCGGCAAACTGTCACGCGCGGTCAGCTTGCTGATCTCGTTCCAGTGCGGCAGATCGCTGTCTTTGCCTTCCTTGGGCGTTTGCACCCTTTATGAAAGGGACTTCTATGCGACGAACCGCGAAGCGGCTGCGAGCCATGGCCGCCCTGGCGGGATTTGCACTCCTACCGGCATTCATGCCGGCCCAGGCACAGGCTGCGGGCACGCGCCCGTTCTCGGTCACCATCACCCATGTCGGATGCGTCGATCCGTGTTCCGCCGAGGGGCTCGAGGGCGCGCTGGAAGGCCACCCCGACTTCTACGCGAAGGTTTTCATCAACGGCGTCGAGTACCGGACGCCCACCGTCGACAACGTCTTCGGCGTCGACCCGTACTGGGTGGTCTCCACCGAGCTGCCCGACACCATCCAGAACGTTCCGGTCACGATTCAGATCTGGGACGAGGACGACACCTCGGGCGACGACCTGGGCGACGACAGCCCCCACGACGGCGACAACAACCTCGACTTCACCGTCTCCTACATCGACGGCAAGTGGCGCGACACCGCCATCAACAAGACCGACAACGTGAACTGGCCGCAGTCCTGTTCGTCGGGCGACGGCGGGGACAACGATGAACCTGCCGTCAACGTCTGCTGGGATGTCAGCACCGCATCGACCAGCGGTGACGCGGACGGCGACGGCCTGCTCGACGGCTGGGAGCTCAACGGGTACAACGACGACGGTGACGGCACCATCGATGTGAACCTGCCCGCGATGGGAGCCAAGCCCGACCACAAGGACATCTTCCTGGAACTGGACTGGGAGGCGGGGCGCGCGCCCACCCGCGCGGGCATCCAGGCCATGAAGAGGGCGTTCGCCGCGGCGCCGCCCAACGCCGGTGAGAGCGCGTCGAGCAGGGCGGCGGACAACGGCGGTTTCGGTGTGAACGCACCGCCGAACCCCGACGGCAGGCCCGGCATCAACCTCCATGTCGACACCGGCGGCCTGCTCGAGCCGACGGGCCGTGAGGGCGGGCCGGTCGGCACGTGCTCCGACGGCATCGACAACGGTGCGGACGGGCTGATCGACGGCAACGACCCCACATGCAACACGCCCTTGGCCGACTACCTAGACGCGAGCGTCGAGAACCCCCAGCCGACCAACTGCAAGGACGGCAAGAACAACGACGGCGATGCCTTCACCGACGCCCAGGACCCCGACTGCCTCGTGGGCGACAACCTCGGCGGCGGCAGCGTCATCCCCGCGCCGGGTGCATGTGGCCTCGACACGACCTTCTACGCGTCGAGGAACGCGAACTTCAATAGGAGCCGGCGGCTGATCTTCCACTACGGGCAGATCGCCGCCCAGCCAGGTGTGGCCACATGCCCGAAACAGAGCGGTGGTCAGGGCGAGATCGGGGGCAACGACTTCACCGTCTTCACCCGCGACGCCGGCACGATCATGCATGAGCTCGGGCACAACCTGAACCTGCGCCACGGCGGCCATGAGAACCGGCCCAACTGCAAGCCGAACTACGTCAGCCTCATGAACTACGACCTGCAGGGCGGCATCCCCCGCGTTGGCGGCGGGACCATCCTCGACTACTCGCCACCCAGGAGGAGGGTCGACGGCACATCGCGCGGGCGCGATCCTCTGCCCGATCTCAGGGAGAACGCCCTCACCGAACCGACCATTCTCGACGCGGCCGATGCCGTCAACCGGTTCGTGTTCGTCGACTCCACGGGCCAGAAGGTCCCGAACAACCTCAACACCAGCCCGAACTGGAACGCCGATGTCGACCCGCCGTACGAGCCGAACGTGCCCGCCACGAACATCGACAATGCCGGCCCCGGCCCCAGTCCCGCCCCCGCCAACTGCATCAACAACACGACCGACGAGACCCTGAAGGGCTCCGACGACTGGACCTTCGTGTCGCTGCCGTTCCGGCAGTTCGGCGACTCCGCGAACGCCGCGGTCAACCCGGAGAGCGACGACGTCCCCACCACCAGCGAACTGCTCGCGATGTACGAGCAGCAGAACACCACCGACGTCGGGGTCACCGTCACCGACAACCCCCACCCGGTCGCGGCCGGAACGGACGTCGTCTACACCGCCGTCGTCACCAACCACGGCTCCAAGCCGGCCGCCGCGGTGACCCTGGTCGACACCCTGCCGTCGCAGGTCTCCTACGTCAGCGACGACGCGGCATGCCACCCGTCCGGTGCGACGCTGACCTGCGGCGTCGGCGACCTCCTCGCCGGTGCCACGCGCACCGTCACCATCACCGCCCATGTACCGGCAGACCTCGTGTACAACGCCGGCGGCCCCGTCACCCTCACCAACCGGGCGACGGTGGACAACCTCGCGGGTCCCGACCCGGTCGCGGGCAACGACAGCGCCACCACCAGCACCACGGTGGTCGCCGTCGCCGACCTCGCCGTCACGTCCTTTGCCGCCACGGCACCGCCCACGCAGGTGCTCGTCGGGCAGACCCTGGACGTCACACTGCACGGCACGGTGGCGAACAACGGGCCGTCCAGCCCGATGGACGCCGTGGTCCTCACCGCTACCACCGCCGACCCGGGGGCCACCGTGACGCCTTCCTCGTCCACCCGGAACATCACCGCCCTCGCGGTCGGGACTCCGCAGTCGTTCGACAGCACCTTCACCGTCGGATGCGCACAGCCGGGATCGCACACCTACCGGTTCGCCGCGTCCCTCACGCCGGCCCGCTCGGATGACACCGACCCCGTCGCGGCGAACAACCACCGGCCGGCCGAGTTCACCCTCGACTGCGTCGTGCCCGTCGCGATCAACATCAAGCCGGGCGCCAACCCCAACTCCGTCAACATCCCAGCCGACACCGTCCCCGTCGGCGTCCTGACGACCAAGGCCGGCGAATACGGACTCCCGCTGGACTTCAACGCCAAGGCCATCCAGCCGCTGACCGTCCGCTTCGGACCGCGCAGCGTCGTCTACGACGGCACGGGCGGGAGCACGGAAGTGCACAACCGGGGCCACATCGAGGACGTGGTCGAACGCACCACGACTCCGGTCGAAAGTGTCAGAGACGGCGACCTCGATATGCTGCTCCACTTCGCCTCAGCGAGCTCCGGTCTCCAGCCGGGAGACACAGAGGCCTGCGCCAAGGGTTCGTTCATCGACGGCGCCACCGGCCGGACCTATCGGTTCTTCGGCTGCGACGCGGTGCGGGTCGTACAGTCCTGAATGTCCGTGGGACACGACAACCCCGTCCGGTTGACGGGACGACCAGTTCGGCGGCGTTTGGTCGGTGCACACCGCGTGTAGCTGCGACCGCGTTCTGAGAGGCCCGCACCCTTCCCGTGGGGTGCGGGCGCCTCCGCCATGTCCCTGTCCGGCTCGACCTGCTCGATGACCAAGCACCGGACCATCACGAGCCGCACAAGCTGCGCAAGCGCCCCGCGTAGGGTCTTGAGAGACTGGTCAGGCCCACTCTCAGAGGGCGTTCGAAGTAGGCAGATTGTCCTTGACGCCTTAGTAAGTTCCTCGCCAGGCGGGAGTGGTTTCGTCCGTTATGCGCCTGGTGGGGTTGTCGACCGAAGCGATGTGGATCACGGCTTCGGAGCCGGCGGTGAGGGTCTCGTAGTCGCGGGCGAGGCGGCGGTGCATCCTGATCCGTCCGATACTCCGCTCGACCACCCAGCGCCATTTCACGACGTGAAACCCACGGGTATCCGGTCGGCAACTGTGCGCCCGATCCACCCTGATGCTCGTCTCCCTGCCCCGGAGCACCGGGCACCATGCAGCGTCATGAGATCGCTGACAGAACCGAATTCAGGTAGCGCCGTCAACGCGGCAGGTTCACCGGCGCGCAGGAGAAGGGCTGACCCGAGCGCCGGGGGACCGGTTCGTGGGTGTCAGACGATGCGCTTGCGGCCGCGGATGAAGATGAACACGGTGACGGCTGCGGTCAGGGCGAAGAGGATCGAGGCGCCGAACCACTGCATGCTGCTCATCTGCGACATCGGCAGGTAGTCCACCGACCAGCCCACGAGGTCGAACTTCTGAGTACAGACCTTCTCCGACATCTCGTGTGCGACGCAGGTGCCCCAGCCGTAGGTCTGCCCGGATCCCGAGATGTACGACTGGTCGATCATCAGGGTGCCTTCAGGCGTCTGCGGGAACGCGCCGTGGCTGATTCCCTGGTGGGTGGTGATCGTGAGGACGTGGCCGAGGTCCAGCCGGAAGTAGCTCCAGACCAGCTGGACGACGACGGCGAAGGCGAAGGTGACGACCATGGAGATCAGGGTGCGGCGCAGGAGCATGCCGATTGCCACGCCGCCCACGACGGTGAAGAGCGCGAGGGCGACGGGAACGGGGCCCGTGTTGTCGAACGCGGCGCCATCGCTCCACTCCAGAACTGTGGGCACGTACTTGACCGGCCCCCACCACCGGCCGAACGCGACGGAGAGCGCCGCCGTGCACACGATGACCATCAGGGCGCTGATTGCAAGCTTGGTGGCCAGCCAGCGGATGGGGGTGACGGACTGCGAGGCGACGAGTTTGGCGGTGCCGTTTTCCAGGTCGCCGGCGAGCAGAGGGGCGCCCAGGAAGACGCCAAGCACGATGGGGACGAAGCCGAGGGCGTAGCCCACGAGTTGGAACCGCTGGGGGTGTCCGCCCTTGAGCCACCTGTCGGACGCCGAGTCGGGCCAGCCCTGGGCGGTGATCTGGTCTATCAGGTCGGTGCGCTGATAGACGAGCCACGCCACGCAGATGGCGGTGATGGCGAGGAGGGTCCAGAAGCCGGCTCGGTGCTGGCGCCAGATGAGCCAGTTCAGGCCGCTGAGCCGGGGGCCGCGGGTGGCCATGGGGGACGCAGTGGACCCGTTTGACCTGGTGGCGGAGGTCTTGGTCAGGTTGCTCATGCCGCCACCGTCCGCGAGCCGTTGGAGCCGTAGGCCTGGCCCGGGACGTGGGCTTGGGGGGTGATCAGCGGTGCCGCGTCGGGGCAGCGCAGGTAGGAGAGCAGGAGTTCCTCCAGGTTCGGGGTGTCGGTCTGCCACCGGCCGGTCACCGGGCCGTCGGGACGGATGAGGGCGGTGACTTGGCGTCCGCTGGTGCGGTACTCGACGAGGGTGTGGCCGACGAGTTCCGCCGGGACGTCCTGGGCATGGCCCTGCAACTGGTTGTCGCTCTCGCTGCTCCGGACGCCGTGCAACAACAGGTGGGCGCTGCGGAGTTCGTCCACATCACCGGCCATGCGCAGTCCGCCCGTGGAGATGACGACGAGGAAGTCGCAGACGTTCTCCAGTTCGCTGAGCATGTGGGAGGACATCAGCACGGTGGTGCCGTGTTCGGCGGCCTCGGCCATCAACGTGCTCATGAGCTCGTGGCGTACCAGTGGGTCGAGGTCGGACATCGGCTCGTCGAGCATCAGCAGGTCGGGGCGCTTGCCGAAGGCGAGGGCGAAGGCGACCCGGGTGCGCTGCCCGCCGGAGAGGGTGCCGATCTTCGCTTCCATGGGCACATTGCCCGCGCGGACGATGTTCTCGGCGGCCCGCTGGTCCCAGCCGGGGTTGAGTTCGTGGCCCATGCGCAGCGTCTCGGCCACGGTGAAGCGGCGGAACAGCGGTTTCTCCTGGGCGAGGAATGCGGTACGCCGTCCGGCCTCCGCGGATTCCGGTGCTGCGCCGAACACCTTGAGGGTGCCGTCCGTCGGCTGCAGCAGATTGGCGGCGATCGCCATCAGCGTGGTCTTTCCCGCGCCGTTGGGGCCCACCAGGCCGCAAATCCGGCCGGCCGGCAGCCGGAACGAGCAGTCCTGCAGGGCCCAGCCCCGGCGGTACTTCATGCCCACCCGGTTGGCCTCTATCGCCGGCTCCTTCGCCGGGCCTCCGACGTCCAGGGCGTCTATGGCGTTACTCACTGGTACCTCTCGTTTCCGGACTTTCCGTTGTGCCGGCGGCCGCCGTGGTGTGGGCGTACCGCTCCTCCAGGACCGACGCGACCAGCGCGGCCACGTCCTCCCGTTCCAGGCCCGCCTCGCGTGCCCGCGTCATCCACGCCTCCAGCTCCCCGCGCAATGGGGAGTCGGCACCCGCCTGGGGGCGGGCCAGTGACCGGCGGATGAAGGTGCCCAGGCCGGGCCGTGGTTCGGCCAGACCTTCGCGTTCCAGCTCCCGATAGGCCTTGAGCGTGGTGTTGGGGTTGACCGCGCAGGTCTCGGCGACCTCCTTGGCGGTGGGCAGCCGGTCGCCCGGCATCAGAACGCCCAGCCGCAGGGCCTGTTTGGTCTGCTGGACGATCTGCTGGTAGGCGGGCATCCCGCTCCGCCTGTCGATGCGGAACTCCACGAGCCTCTCAACATCCTTTAGCTACTCGATTAGTGGAATGATGATGTGGCGTTGATCCGAGGCCTGTCAAACAATCCGGCTCCCACGGCCTCTGTCGGGACAGAACGGTGACGGATTCATGACATGGGAATCCTTCCGGTCACCCAACCCGCCCCCTGAGCCTGTCCGCGCCCGCCGTTGGACAGCGGCGATGCGCGCGAGTGAAGGCCGCGCACCTGCACTCATGGCTCAATCCCCTGACCTCGTCGGACAGGGTCTACCGCGTCAAGCGGTCTGGACGGCAGCATCTGCTTCACGTCGGCGCGATCGAGGGTTGCAGCTGCAAGGTGCTCGGCATCGACCGGGACCGAGGGGACCGAGGCGATCACTCCATGAGACACCGCGGCGAACGGGAGCCCGGCCAGACGGTGATGCGAGGGACCATCCCGCCCTACGACTTCGACGACGAAGACGAGTGATGAGCCCAACCACGGCACGACGTCGAGTCGCCGGCGCTTGACGACTGCGCTCAGGAATCCGCTACTCCAGAAGACTGATCGCGCCCGTCATGATGTGAGATCGGCTGTCAATTACCAGGTCAGCGAGCTGCCCCATGACATGCGCCGCGAGACCCTGCACCCAGCGGCCAACCGGGCGCCCCCGTCCCGGGACACGCCAGAAGAGGCCCCAGCACCCCCACAGGCGCCGACCCTCCCCCGTGGCGCCGGATTTTCCCCAACGCAAGGAAGATCGGCACACAGAGGGGTGCACAGGCGATCTCAAGAAGAGAGCCGCCGTGAGGGCGGCTCACGGCGGCCACGGTGGTGACGATCACCGGCAGCCCGGACCAGACTGCTGCCGCACTTCACCCGCCCGATATACAAGTCGGCGCCCGCGCCGGTGCGGTACCTGGTCCGCCAGCTCAAGACCACCCGCGCCGTCGCCGTCCTACTGGGAGTCTCACAGTGCGCCATCGCCCGACGGCTACCAGATCCCTGCCAACACCGCTCCCGCCGCACGTACTGCGATCGCCTGGGCACTCCAGCAACTCGGGACCCCGTACCAGTGGGGCGGCAACTGCAGCAACCCGCATGGCACCGATCCCAGCGGACGACGCGACTGCTCCTCGCCGATGCAGCGCGCCTACGGCGTCGTCGGCATCCAGATCACCCGCACCACCTACACCCAGGTCCACGACGGGCGTCCCGTGCCCGCGAATGCCAACGGCGTCCAACCCGGAGACCTCGTCTTCACCGAAGGTTCAGCCGCTCGTCCTGAGCACGTGGCCATGGCCATCGGTGACGGGCTCCTCGTGCAGGCGCCGCGCCCAGGCCGGGTCGTCGAGGTGGCGAAGGTCGCCACGCACGGCACGATCCTTGTCGTCCGGCGCATGGTGTAGCGCAGAACTGCAGGTTCCGAGGAGAGGTGACGGCGTCCAGTTGCGCCGGACGTGCCTGTGCCCCGGCCTGGCTGGCCGGGGCACGCAAGAGTGGATCAGTGGTTCTCGATCCACCACACGACGAAGCCGACACCACCGGCGCCGGCGCCGTAGGCGACGCCGCGAACGAAGTGGAAGGCGAGAGACTTACGCCGGCGCGAGAACCAGCGGCAAACGCGCTGGTAGCGGGACGCCTGGATCGGGGCCGACTCGGTGGTTCCGGCCGGGGTCAGGTTTGCCTTATCCTGCATGACGTGCTCCGTAGTAGTGACGGGGCCTTGGAAGGGAGCCCTTCCGACGGTGGCCTCGGAACCGCGTCGGAGTTGCAGGGGCTCCCTTCCCACGAGTGCAGGGTCGTTTGCGGCACGGGCTGGATGCGCGGCTCTCGCTGCTCCTCGTTCACTCCATGGTCCCTTGAGGTTTGGGCCCTGCGTATTGGAGTCAATGACCCAACATCCCGTCAGGGTTTTGTCGGAGCAGCACAGTTGGCGTAACACTGGAGTTACGCGGCTTGTGGCTTCGCACAAGTGGAGCTGTGTTTGACGGCCAGTCGCTTTCCCTCAGAATGCGCCACTTTCGGTGTCTGCGGAGCTTCAGGTTGTTGGAGGTCAGCTCGTCAAGGACCCGCTCGGAACAGATGGCGAGGAGCATGCCACAACCGTGTCGCGCGGCCCTTTGCCCGCGGCCTACTCCGCAGGCGAGGGCCGCGGACGTCGGTTGGTGAACCAAGAGGTGGGCCCGGCCAAGAGGGCCATCGGAACAGTGTCAGCGCCTCGGCGAGAGGCGGCGGCCCGGTGCTCGTCTCGGATGGCTCAGCACCCCGACGCTGAGATCATTCTCAGCTTCCCCGGCCTCGGCACCCAGCTCGGCGCCCGGGTGTTCGCCGAGATCGGCGACGACCGGCAACGGTTCGCCGACGCCCGCGGCCTGAAGGCATACCGCGGCGCCTCGCCCATCACCCGGGCCTCCGGCAAGAAGTCCAGCATCACCCGACGCCGGGTGAAGAACGACCGCTTCAACCACGCCGGCTACCTCTGGGCCTTCTCCGAGATCACCGCCTCGACCGGCGTCAAAGCCCACCACCGGCGACGCCGCGACAACCACGCAGACTGGCACACCGCCGCCCAGCGCAAGCTCTTCAGCCACATGATCGGCCAGCTCTACCATGCCTCCGGAATCGAGAACTCTTCGATGAGGAGTCCGCGTTCCCCGCACCTCCTGATGTCGCGGTCAGCGCGGCTTGGCGGGCAACACCTTGTGCACCCAGGCAGGCAGCTCAGGGTCTTCGCGCCAGGACGCAGTGATCGTGATGAGGGCTTCCCACGAGGCTTCGGCGCCGGATCCGGGGCGACCTGTCGCAAGGTCCGCATACAGCCGACTGCATAGGTGGGAAGTGACTTCGTAGAGCGCTCCGTTGACCTCCGCCACTCGCGCCAGAGCGGAACCGGGGGCGTGAGGTGGTTCTCCATTGAGTCGGATGGTGGGGGCCGCGGCAGCGTATGTCCGTCCGTGGATGAAGTCCCGCAACGCGACCACTTGGTCCCACGTGGGCAAAGGGCGCTGGGCGGGGGCCGAGTCAGTCATCCGGCAAGGCCATCTACAAGCTCACCGTGTTCGAGGGCGCGGCCCGGGACCGTCTACTGGCCGGGGGACCGCACCCAGGGAGCGAAGCGCTGATCGGGGCCTGCGTCCTCGCGCCAGTACCGCAGGACGGTTTCCTGGACGACGTCGAGCCGCTCTGCGGCGATGAGGCACGGGACCGGCTCCTGCCCGCCGGCGTCGGCCTCGAAGGCGACCACTATGGGGGGCGTCCCGCCGAGCTGACGAGTGATTTTCAGGAGCTCGTCGGGCGACGGGGCCCGGAAGGCCGGATCGTGAAAGCCGGAAGGGCAGCTGACGAAGACTGGATCGCCGAAGACCAGTTCCAGGCCGTGGTGGTAGGCCAGGTCATGGCCGGCGGCAAGCCTGAGCTCTCCGCCGTCCCAGGCGACGACGTCCCAGTCCCACCAGGACCCTTCAGGGAGCTGGATCGCAGCATGCGCTCCATCGACATCCACCGCGCCTCCCTCCCGTTCGAACAGATGGACAGGCTACACATCGGCTATGCGTGAGCGACTTGACGAGTTGGGACCCTGAGGTGACTACAGCGTCTCCGGGGCGACGAGGCTGATGCACCGGATCGGTCTCACTCCGCAGGTTCCCGCTCGAAGATTGGCCGAGCGCGAGGAGAAGGCCGTCCTAGGGGTCTGGTGGCCACCCTGAGTACGGGTACTCAGGTCGTTTGAGGTCCACGGCAGTGGCCTGGGCTGATCTTGGTTCGTAGAGTCACGGGCAGCGAACGAAGGAGGACAACAGGCGTGCAAACAGCACAAGTTGAGGCTGCGTCGTCTCCGCGGACGAACTGGGCCGCTGGCGCGGCTTTCGTGCTCGCCGTCGTAGCTGCCCTATGCGTGCTGGCCTCCCGGATGCTCGCGTCGCACGCGAATGCCGTGGACGACGAGAGCGCGGGAGTGATGAGCTTGCTGACGCTGGCGGCCAGCTTCACCGGGGCCCTTCCAGCCGTCGTCCTGGGCATCCGCGGGATTGCGACCCGCAGGGGCACCCGAGGCCTGGGGCTAGCGATCGCTGCGGTCGTCGGGGCGGGCGGCTGGCTCCTGTTCGGTGTCGTTGTCTGGCTCGGCTTGGCTGCAGGGATCATCTGACAATCGCGCCACCGCCGTGGTGCCAGGGCGACGGGCGCGGGGAGCTGGACGAGTGGCTGGTCCGGCTCCATGCCCGCTCCCGCAGCCCCGTGGATGGGCGGGCGGCGGGAGCGGACAGGCACCGTCCAGGCGTCGTCGGTTCAGCGACGGGGGCAGCTGCGGCAGGACCGGGTCCGGCGTGGTCGCGGACGGTTCAAACCGGGTCAGGTGGACCACGATGTAGGTGTCGGTGACGGGCGGGGTGTCGTCGGATGTCGGATTCCGGATTTCACAGCTCATGATGGAGATCACGTGTTGAGGGCCCAGGGCGAGTGGTGGTGCTTCCCCCAGGGCCCATGTTGTCGGCCACAAGTCAGTGGTGTCGGGG
>NZ_JBHYKH010000141.1:15098-18281 GCF_042741275.1 Streptomyces sp. NPDC058964 | reverse complement strand
CGGCGGCAGCGGCGGCCTCGGAGGCGTCGCGGTGGCGGTCCAGGGCCTCGCCGGCCGCCAGGAGGCGTACGTCCGTGCCGCCGTCGGTCCCGTCGGCGTGCTCGCCGGACAGCACCTCGAGCGCGTACCGGTGCAGGCGCAGCAGCAGGCGGACCTGGTGCCACTGGGCGTCCTGGGGGTGGGGCGCCGGGTCCGGGGAGAGGCCGTGGATCAGGGCCTGGGCGTTGTACGGGCTGCCCGCGGTGACCAGCGGGAGCGCGGCCACGGCGTCGGTGAGGCGGTCCCGGGCCGCGGCGGCCAGGGGGCGCAGGTCGGTGGTGGACGCCGCGGTGTCCTTCAGCGGCACCTCGCTGGCCAGTAAGGCCACCTTGTCGGCGACCGCGTGGAAGCGGCTGCTGCCCAGCGCCTGGAGGGCCGTGGAGTGCGCCCGGGTACGGGCCAGGGTCAGCTGGCGGTCGAGCAGCGCGCCCGCCTTGGCCGCGCCCACGGTGAGGCTGCCGCGGTCGGCGGGGGACGGGCGGGTGGCGGTGAGGGGCGCGGGGGAGTGGGGGGGGGGGGGGGGGGTGCTGTGGCGCGGGGGGGTGCGGCGCTGTTCGTCGACCACGCCCGGCACGTCGTCGAGGGCGGCGGACTTGGCGAAGGGCAGACCGGACAGTTCGCCCTGAAGGCGGGCGAAGGCATCCTCGGCGACGGAGCGCGGGACGCGGTTCCAGTAGACCTTGGGGATGCGCCAGCCCGCGTCGGCGGCCAGCTCCGCGGCCCTCATGGCGACGCGGTGGGCCTGGATGTGGTCCGGATGGCCGTACCCGCCGTTGTCGTCATAGGTGACGAGGACCTGGGGGCGGACCTCCAGGATCACCTCCACGAGGTACCCGGCGGCCTCGTCGAGGTCGGCCTGCCAGAAGCAGGCCGGGTCGTCGTTGTCGGGCAGGCCCATCATCCCGGAGTCGCGGTAGCGTCCCGCGCCGCCGAGCAGCCGGAAGTCGTCGACGCCGAGCTCGCGCATCGCGTCCGCGAGCTCACGCAGGCGGTACTCGCCCAGCGCGGCTCCGGTCAGATGCCCCAGCTCGGGCGGAATGACCTCACCCCGCTCCCCCAGGGTGCAGGTGACCAGCGTCACCCGCGCCCCCTCGGCCGCGTACTTGGCCATGGTCGCGCCGTTGTTGATCGACTCGTCGTCCGGGTGCGCGTGCACCAGCAGCAGACGCCGAGCGGCGCGAGATGGGGGTCCCCCCGGCCGAAGGCTGGGGGAGGGCAGTTCCGTCATGGTCCCCACCCTACGAGGCGGCCGCCCTCACCGGGGCACCTCCCAGGGCGCCGGTCACCCCTCGTCGTCGAGCACGTGGGCGATGGCGAGCGCGATGCGCTCGATCCAGTCGATGGCGTCGTTCACGCCCGCATCGTCGTTGGGGCGGCGCTGCTCGAGATCGCCGTCGATCAGGTCGGTGTCGTGGGCGATCCCGTTTCGCCGTCGAGTGATCTCCAGATAGCGACTGCGAAGCGTCTTCTCATTCAGCGAGATGCGCCCCTGAAAGAAGGTCCTGTTGATCCAGCCCGCCGACAGGTACCAGACCTTCTTGTCCGTCACCAGCTTCAACACCTCGAAGATCCCTCCGGGGTACTGGAGCGACTGCCCTGCGAGCCCGCCCCGCAAGTGATCGACGACAGCGTCGGACAGAGCGACGTCGCCACGCCGAACCGCCTCGACGATATGCAGCGGCAACTCGTAAACCCTCAGCCGATACGGCATGTCGGGACTGTCCTCGGCCGCCGGCTCGGCGACCCGCGGCAGGACCTCCTCGTGCAGCCAGTGGTCGATGGCGGCCACTGCCTGGACCCACGCCGCCCGCCAGAAGTCGTCGATGTCGTTAGGCGGACACGAAGTCGTCGAGGTGGGCCCGGGTCAGCGGGCGCTGCTTGGGCGTGAAGTGCTGACCGGTACGGAAGTCGTAGACCCAGGTCTCGGTGGGGAGCGGCTCGCCGTCAGCGCGCGGAGGCTTCTTGTCGAAGAAGAGGACGTCGGCCTTGACGCCACCGGCGTAGAAGATGCCGGTGGGGAGCCACAGGATGGCGTGGAGGTCGAACTCGTCGAGCAGCTTGCGGCGGACCTTCTCACCGGCGCCGCCCTCGAAGAGGACGTTGTCCGGCAGGGCGACAGCGGCGCGTCCTTAGCTGATCGAGTCCGCCCAGGAACGCTGGCGCGCGGTCAATGCGCCGCACCTGGTCGCCCTCGTGCGAGCCGGAGCCCGCTTCAAGCGCGGCGTCCTCGTCGAACGGGAGGACGCCAGCGCGGCCTGAGCCGCGTCCCGATCGCGGCATTCGACAGCCGCACGTTCGTGCCCGGCTTCACACCGAGGGCGTACCTCGTCCGAGCAGCCTGCTGAGCTCGTGGGCCAGGGCGACCGAGGCGTCGATCTCGACCTTGCGGATGGACACGCTCTCCACGAGGAAGCCGAACGGCATGCCGAGCTTGCGGCAGAAGGCGATCAGGTCCCGGGCGTTCACCAAGCAGTGCTGGTATGACTCGGCCAGGGTGTCGTCCGCATGGCGCAGGGAGTTCTCCAGCCAGCGCGGGACGTCGACGCCGAGCCATTGGAGGAACGCAAGCGTCTTCACCGAGCCGCACACCGAGAGCGTGAACAGGACGGGCCTCGGTTCGAGGTCCCGCTCGCGGCAGGCGTAGTAGTAGTCGGAGACCATGCTTTTCGCCGCGTCGGCGCTGTAGATGACCTGCGAGATGAAGTACGCGCATCCGGCCACCTGCTTGGCGACGAGTCGCAGATGCTCCTCGGGGCGTTCGGTGATGGCCACGCCACCGAGCAGCAGGTCTGGGCGGACATCGTGGCGCAGGTCCTGCGCCTCGGACAGGCCTGTCCGCACCGCCTTCCCCTTCGAGGACGCGCCGACGAAGACGCCGAGCAGCCGGTCGGCGTCGGCCGTCCGCAGCCAGGTCCGCAGCTCCGTCTGGGAGTACTTGCCGACGCACCGGTAGACGACCACCGGGCGGTTCCACTTGCCGAGATAGTCCGCGTGGTACACGGCAGGGTCGATGGTCGGCAGGTACGGAAACGGCCGCTGCGCCGGATTACGGTCGCTCTCATCGTCGATGTCGTACAACCCACCACCCTCAGAAACGAGGGGCACCACACCATACCCCGGTGGGTGGGGGTACGCCCCGATCCC
>NZ_JBHYKH010000141.1:2744-15088 GCF_042741275.1 Streptomyces sp. NPDC058964 | reverse complement strand
CTGGTTGGAGGGGGGGCTGTACGGCACAGGGCCGCTGCGCCGTTTTCGGGTCGCTAACAACGTCGTTGTCGTACAGCGCCAGACCGTCGACATCGAGGGACTCCAACCGTGCCAGGGTGGCTGCGGTGATCTCCCGGATCCGCTCGGGAGTGTTGCTCAGGCGGGGCGGCGTGATGCCGAACAACAGGACATTGCTGTCGGCATCGGCCACCCGGCTTCGGAGATCTGTGCCGTCGCTCTGGTTCGCCATGACGCGGAAGTTAGCAGCTCATCCGCCATGCGGCAGGCGAACACCACCCTGTGAGACCGGACTCGGTTCTGAACCAACTGACGTCCGGCCGCGCGGACCAGATCCACAGGATTTGACAATTGCTCGGCAATCGAGCTGGGCCATGCGCAGGCCGTGTGCGTCTCCAGGAGCGGCATGTTCGTGCGGAGGGCCGCGCGGAAGGTGGTGGCGCCCTGGACGCGTGTGCCTGTGCGGGTGACGAACTCCTCGGCCAGTACCTCGCCGAACTGCCCGGCGCTCACGTACGCGGCGTTCGGGTTGGTCAGGACGTGCCCCCGCCTCAACCCAGCTCGTGTCCCAGATCCGCAAAGCTTACGGATGGGGAAGCACCGAAGAGAGCAGAACAGGTCGGTCGCGGACGGGCCCCGGTCGCGTTCCGCTGCCGGAGCCCGGTTCCACCACGCGTCAGAACTTGATGCTGCCGATCATGCTCGCGACGTTCGTCGTCAGCTCGCTGATCGTCGGAGCGACGGTCGAGGAGGCGAGGTAGAAGCCGAGCAGGATGCAGACGACCGCGTGGCCGCCCTTCAGCCCCGACTTCTTGATCAGCAGGAAGACGATGATCGCCAGCAGCACCACCGCCGAAATCGAGAGTGCCACGGCGGCTCACCTCCAAAGATCCCGGGTACGCGGGGGGTTCGGACTATGGGGGTTATAGATCGGTACAGCAAATCCATACAGAAGCCAGCAGGTTCATACCCACTCAGCGGTAGTGATCATAACTATCCGTACTCGCGCATCGCTCGGCGCATGGCCGCACAAGGGGGCGCATGGCCAATATGGTCGGGGCATGACGACCGAGCCTGACTCCTTCCCCCGACGGCACGCCCGCACCCAGCGGTTCACGCTCGGCGCGCCGCGTGCGTTCACCGTGGCTCCCGACGGTTCCCGTGTCGCGTTCCTGCGCTCGCACTCCGGTACGGACCGGGCCAACTCCCTGTGGGTTCTCGACATGGCGGACGGCGGGGAGCGCATCGCGGCCGACCCGCGCGCGCTGCTGGGCGGTGCCACGGAGCACCTCTCCCCCGAGGAGCGGGCGCGCCGCGAACGCAGCCGTGAGGGTGGTGCCGGCATCGTCGGCTACGCCACCGACAGGACCCTGGAATTGGCCTCTTTCGCCTTGTCAGGGCGGCTTTTCACGGCGGAGCTGCGGGCCGGCACGGCACGCGAACTCCCGGTCCCGGGACCGGTGATCGACCCGCGTCCCTCCCCCGACGGGCGGCATGTGGCGTACGTCGTCCAGGGTGCCCTGCGCGTGGTGGGCGCGGAGGGCGAGGGTGACCGGGCGCTGGCGGAGCCGGAGCCCTCGGCCGCGTCCGGCGGGGTCACCTACGGCCTGGCCGAGTTCATCGCGGCCGAGGAGATGGGGCGTTCGAGGGGCTTCTGGTGGGCGCCCGAGTCGGACCGGCTGCTCGTGGCGCGCGCGGACGACACGCCGGTGGGGCGGTGGTGGATCGCGGATCCGGCCCACCCGGAGCGTGAGCCACAACACGTCGCGTATCCGGCGGCGGGGACGGCCAACGCGGACGTGCGGCTGTTCGTGATCGGCCTCGACGGTGCACGCACGGAGGTCGTCTGGGACCGGGTACGCCATCCGTATCTGGCGCATGTGCACTGGTCAGACGCGGGGGCCCCGCTGATCCTGGTGCAGTCGCGGGACCAGCGCAGCCAGCTGTTCCTGGCCGTGGACCCGGACTCGGGGGCGACCCGGATGGTGCATGCGGAGGAAGATCCAACATGGCTGGAACTTTTCCCTGGCGTGCCCTGCTGGAGCCCTTCCGGGCGGCTGGTGCGGATCGCCGACGAGGGCGGCGCCCGGGTGCTCGCGGTGGGCGAACGCCCGCTGACCGGTGCGCAGTTGCACGTCCGTGCGGTGCTCGACGTCTCGGACGACGATGTGCTGGTCTCGGCGTCGGCCGGCGAGGAGGCGGAGTCTCCCGGGACCGGTGAGGTGCATGTCTACCGGGTGAACGAGCTCGGCGTGGAGCGTGTGTCACAGGAGCCCGGCGTGCACTCGGCGGTGCGCGCCGGGGGCGTGACCGTACTGATCTCCGCCACACTCGACCGCCCGGGCGCCCGTGTACAGGTACTGCGTGACGGAAAACCGACGGCGACTGTCACGTCGTACGCCGAAGATCCCGGTATGTCCCCGCGTGTGACACTCACCGAGGGGGGCGCACGTCGAATCCCGTGCGCCGTGCTTATGCCACAGGACTACCGCTCCGACACACCCCTGCCGGTTCTGCTGGACCCCTACGGTGGTCCGCACGGCCCGCGCGTGGTCGCCGCGCACAACGCGCACCTGACCTCGCAGTGGTTCGCCGACCAGGGCTTCGCGGTGGTCGTCGCCGACGGGCGCGGCACCCCCGGCCGCTCCCCCGCCTGGGAGAAGGCGGTGCACCGCGACTTCACGGTGTCCCTGGACGACCAGGTCGAGGCGCTCCAGGACCTCGCGAAGCGCTACCCGCTCGACCTGTCCCGGGTGGCGATCCGCGGCTGGTCCTACGGCGGCTGGCTGGCGGGCCTGGCCGTGCTGCGCCGCCCGGACGTCTTCCATGCGGGCATCGCGGGTGCCCCGGTCACCGACTGGCGCCTGTACGACACCCACTACACCGAGCGGTACCTCGGCGACCCGGCCTCGGACCCGGAGTCGTACACCAGGAGCTCCCTGGTCACGGACGACGGTCTGTCCTCCCCCGCCGAACCGCACCGGCCGCTGATGATCGTGCACGGCCTGGCCGACGACAACGTGGTGGTGGCCCACGCGCTGCGCCTGTCCTCCGCCCTGCTGGCCGCCGGCCGTCCGCACGAGGTGCTCCCGCTGTCCGGTGTCACGCACATGACTCCGCAGGAGCAGGTCGCGGAGAACCTGCTGCTCCTCCAGGTGGACTTCCTGAAGCGTTCGCTGGCACAACCGCGCAAATACGCATGAACTGCGTTAACACGCAGGCAACTTCACGGAAGCGGTACCGATATACGGACGCGCGACGCTGAACAGCGTACGGCCGTGCGGGTGCCGTAAACGGGCCGGGGTGCGCCATGTCACCCCGGCCCGTTGCCGTGCTCCTCCGCGGGCACCACCTGCTTCTCCTCCGCGAAGTGGCACGCCGAGTCGTGCGCGGCGGGGCCGGTCGCGAAGCGGAACTCCTCGGGCACCGCGAGCGCCGGCACCTCCGTGGTGCAGCGTTCCCGGGCCTTCCAGCAGCGGGTGCGGAAGCGGCAGCCGGAGGGGATGTCGGTCGGGGACGGGACGTCACCCGTGAGGATGATGCGCTCGCGGTGTTCCCTGGCCTCCGGGTCGGGGACCGGGACCGCGGAGAGAAGAGCCTGGGTGTAGGGGTGCGTGGGATGGTCGTAGATCTCGGCGTCCCTGCCGATCTCCACGATGCGGCCCAGGTACATCACCCCGACCCGGTCCGAGATGTGGCGCACGATCGAGAGGTCGTGCGCGATGAAGACGTACGAGAGCTCGAACTCGGCCTGCAGCCGGTCGAGCAGGTTGACGACCTGGGCCTGCACCGAGACGTCCAGCGCCGAGACCGGCTCGTCGGCGACGATCACCTCCGGGCGCAGCGCCAGTCCCCGTGCGATGCCGATGCGCTGGCGCTGGCCGCCGGAGAACTGGTGCGGATAGCGGTTGATGTGCTCGGGGTTCAGGCCCACCACGTCCAGCAGTTCCTGGACCCGGCGGCGGCGGTCGCCCTTCGGCGCCGCCTCGGGGTGGATCAGGTACGGCTCCCCGATGATGTCGCCCACCGTCATACGGGGGTTGAGGGAGGTGTACGGATCCTGGAAGACCATCTGGATGTTGCGCCGTACCGCCTTGAGGGCCTTGCCGGACAGCCTGGTGATGTCCTCGCCCTTGAACCGGATCGAACCCGCCGTCGGCTGCTCCAGGTTGCACAGCATCCTGGCGACCGTCGACTTGCCGCAGCCCGACTCGCCCACGATGCCGAGGGTTTCGCCGCGGTGGAGCGTGAAGTCAACGCCGTCCACCGCCCGCACCACGCCGATCTGCTTCTTGAAGAGGATGCCCCGGGTGAGCGGGTAGTGCTTGACGAGCCCGCTGACCTCCAGGATCGGCTCAGCCATGCAGGCACTCCCTCCAGAAGTGGCAGGCGCTGCCGCGGTCCGCGGAGAGCTCGTACAGCGGGGGCTCGTCCGTGCGGCACACGTCCCGGGCCATCGGGCAGCGCGGGTGGAAGGCGCAGCCCGGCGGGATGTCCATGAGGTTCGGCGGCAGGCCCTTGATGGCGTAGAGCTCCTGCCCCTTCTGGTCCAGGCGCGGGATGGAGTCGAGAAGGCCGCGCGTGTACGGGTGCGCCGGCGCCTTGTAGATGTCGTGGACCGGTGCCGACTCGACGATCCGCCCCGCGTACATGACGGCGATGCGGTCGGCCACGTCCGCGACCACGCCGAGGTCGTGCGTGATCAGGATGAGCCCCATGTCGTACTCGCGCCGCAACTCCGCGAGCAGGTCCATGACCTGGGCCTGGACGGTGACGTCGAGGGCGGTGGTGGGCTCGTCGGCGATGATGAGCGCCGGTTCCAGGGCCAGCGCCATGGCGATCATGATGCGCTGGCGCATGCCGCCGGAGAACTGGTGGGGATAGTCGCGCACCCGCTCCGCCGCGGCCGGGATGCGTACCCGGTCCATGAGTTCGACCGCCCTGGCCCGCGCGTCCTTCTTCGACATCCCCCGGTGCACGACGAACATCTCGCCGAGCTGTTCGCCCACGGAGAGCACGGGGTTGAGCGACGACAGCGCGTCCTGGAAGATCATCGCCATCCCGGCGCCGCGGATCCGCCTTCTCTCCTCCTCCTTGAGCTTCAGCAGATCCTTGCCCTGGAAGAGGATCTCGCCGCCCGTGACCTTCCCCGGCGGCATGTCCAGGATCCCCATCACGGCCTGCGCGGTGACCGACTTCCCGGAGCCCGACTCGCCGAGCACCGCGAGGGTCTCCCCCGCGTCCACGCCGTAGCTGACGCCGTTGACGGCCCGGGCGACCCCGTCCCGGGTCCGGAACTCCACCTGCAGGTCGCGCACTTCGAGCAGCACGGGCGGCTCACCTCAGCTTCGGGTCGAGGGCGTCGCGCACCGCGTCGCCGAGCATGATGAAGGCCAGGACCGTGACGGCCAGGGCGCCGGAGGGCCACAGCAGCGCGTGCGGGGCGTTGCGGATGTACGGGGAGGCCGCGGAGATGTCGATGCCCCAGGAGACGTTGGGCGGCTTCAGGCCCACGCCGAGGTACGACAGGGTCGCCTCCAGCGAGATGAAGGTGCCGAGCGCGATGGTCGCAACGACGATCACCGGGGCGACGGCGTTGGGCGCGATGTGCCGCAGCAGGATGCGGGAGTGTGAGGCGCCCAGGGCGCGGGCCGCCAGGACGTAGTCGTTCTGCTTGGCGGTGATGACCGAGCCGCGGGCGATCCGGGAGATCTGCGGCCAGCCCAGCAGAACCATGAACCCGACGACCGGCCAGACCGTATTGCTCGTCACGACGGAGAGGAGGACCAGTCCGCCGAGGACCACGGGGATCGCGAAGAAGATGTCGGTGACCCGGGACAGGAGCGAGTCCCAGGCTCCGCCGAAGAACCCCGCCAGGCCGCCCAGGACGGACCCGAGGAGCGCGACCCCGAGCGTGGCGCAGACGCCGACCGTGACGGACGTACGGGCCCCGTAGACGGTCCGTGTGTAGACGTTGCAGCCCTGGCCGTCGTACCCGAAGGGCGCGCCCGGCTGGGAGCCCTCCTGGGCCTTGGCGAGGTCGCACTGGAGGGGGCTGCCGGAGGCGATCAGCGAGGGCCACAGGGAGATGACGACGAGGAAGAGGATGACCAGCCCGGAGACGATGAAGACGGGGTTGCGGCGCAGGTCCCGCCAGGCGTCGGACCACAGGCTGCGGGGCTTGTGCTGCGGGCCGGTCCCCAGCGGGCCTCCCGGCGTCCTCTCGAGCGTCTCCGCCTCGCTCGTCGCCAGGTCCATCGCGCCGCCCGCTCCGGTCCCCGCGATGGCGCGTCCGGGCTCGTACGGCTGCTCAGGCATAGCGGATCCTCGGGTCGAGTACGGCGTAGAGCAGGTCGACGAGCAGGTTGGCGACCAGGAACACCAGGACGAGGACGGTCACGAAGCCGACGACCGTCTGGGTGTTGTGCCGCAGGATGCCCTGGTAGAGCTGGTAGCCGACGCCGTGGATGTTGAAGATCCGCTCGGTGGCGATCGCGCCGCCCATCAGCGCGCCGATGTCGGTGCCGATGAAGGTGACGACGGGGATGAGGGAGTTGCGCAGCAGGTGCCGGGTGATGACCCTGCGCCGGGGCAGGCCCTTGGCGATCGCCGTGCGGACGTAGTCGGACCGCTTGTTCTCCGCGATGGAGGTGCGGGTCAGGCGGGTGACGTAGGCGAGCGAGACGGCGGCCAGGACCAGGCCCGGCACGATCAGCTCGCCGAGGGTGGCGTCCTGGGAGACCGACGGCTGGATCCAGTGCCACTGCACACCGAGGAGGAGCTGGAGCAGCAGGCCGGTGACGAAGGTGGGGACGGAGATCACCACCAGGGTGGCGAGGAGCACACCCGTGTCCACGGGGCGGCCGCGGTGCAGGCCGGTGATCACGCCCAGAGTGATGCCGATGACGATCTCGAAGAGGATCGCCACGACGGTCAGCCGGATCGTGACGGGGAACGCCGTCGCCATCAGCTCCGTGACCGGCTGGCCGTTGAAGGCCGTGCCGAAGTCGCCGGTGAAGATGTTCCCCATGTAGGTCAGGTATTGCTGCCACAGCGGCTTGTCGAGGCCGAACTCCTTCTTCAGCTGGGCGGCCGTCGCCGGGTCGCACGCCCGCTCGCCGCACAGCCCCGCGATGGGGTCGCCCATCACGTTCACCATCAGGAAGATCAGCAGCGTCGCCCCGACGAACACCGGGATCATCTGGAGCAGCCGCCGGACGACGTAGCGTCCCATCGCGGCTCAGCCGACCTTGATCTCGTTGTAGACGGGAACGCTGAACGGGTTCAGCGCGACGTCGGACAGCCGCTCCGAGTAGCCCGCGCTGCCGTTCTGGTACCAGAGGGGGATGGCGGCCATGTTGTCCCGGACGACCTCCTCGGCCTTCTGGAAGGTCTGGACGGCCTTGGCGGTGTCGGTCTCCGCGTTGGCCTGGTCGACGAGCTGGTCGAACTGCTTGTTGGACCACTTGCCGTCGTTGGAGGAGGCGTTCGTGTAGTAGAGCGGCTGCAGGAAGTTCTGGATCAGCGGGTAGTCCATCTGCCAGCCGGCCCGGAAGGGGCCGCTCATCTTGTGCTGACCGATCTGGTTCCTGAAGTCCGCGAAGGTGCCGACCGGGTTGCCGACGCAGGCCTTGTCGTTGCCGAGGGCGTTGTTGATCGAGTTGCACACCGCGTCCACCCAGGTCCGGTGCGAGCCGGTGTCCGCGTTGTAGGTGATCTTGAGCTGGCCGCCGGGGAGCCCGCCTCCCTCCTGGATCAGCTTCTTGGCCTGCGCGGGGTCGTAGTCGCAGGCGCTTCCGCACAGATCTTCCTTGAAGCCGCCCTCCACGCCGAGGACCGGCGAGGTCCAGTCGCCGGCCGGGGTGCGTGTCTTCTGGAAGATCGTGTCGGTGATCTGCTTCCGGTTGATCGCCATGGACAGGCCCGTGCGGACCTTCTCCGAGCCGCTCTTGTCCCAGGCCTTGTCGTAGTACGGGAAGGCCAGGGTCTGGATGATGCCGGCCGGGGTGTTGATGTACCGGTTGCCGAGGTCGTTCTTGACGTTCTTGAGCTGCGAGGCGGGGACGTCGTCGACGAGGTCGAGGTTCCCGGCCAGCAGGTCCGTGTAGGCGGTGTCACTGTCCGTGTACACCTTGAGGGTCACACCGTCGTTCTGCGCCTTGTCCGGGCCCGGGTAGCCGTTCCACTTCCCCAGGGCCATCTGCGCGCCCTTCGTATACGACTGGATCATGTACGGCCCGTTGCCGACCGGCCTCTGCAGCCAGCCCGCGTGGTCGCTGAAGAAGGACTGGGGCAGCGGCGCGAAGGCCACGTAGCCGAGGGTGTCGGGGAAGCTGGAGAACTTCTGGTTCAGCTTGACGGTGAAGGTCCTGTCGTTCACGACCTTCAGGCCGGAGAGCGTGTCGGCGCTCTGCGAGCCGGTGGCCGGGTGGACCTTGTCGTAGCCCTGGATGTAGCCGAAGAAGTACGCGTTCTTCTGGTTGTTCCTCAGGCTCGCGCCGTAGTTCCAGGCGTCGACGAAGGACTTGGCCGTGACCTTCTCGCCGTTGCTGAAGGTCCAGCCGTCCTTGACCGTGATGGTGAAGTTCTGCGAGTCCGGGGTGTCGATCTTCTCCGCGAGCATGTTCTGGGCCGCGCCGGTCTTCGGGTCGTACCGCTTCAGACCGCGGAAGATCATGTCGAGGACCTTGCCGCCCTGCACCTCGTTGGTGTTCGCCGGCTCCAGCGGGTTCTGCGGGTCACCCCAGGAGGAACTGAGCACCGCGCCGGTGGTCCCGCTTCCGCTCCCGCCCCCACCGCCGCACGCCGTCGCGGCGAGCGCCGTCACCATCGCACCGGCGGCCCATCTGGCGTGCCCGGCTCCACGCATGGCGTGCCTCCTCCGTGAGCGCTGATCCATTACCGGCCAATATCAACGCAACTTGCGCATATCGCATGTGTGCGCCACTCACGAAGGGGCCTTTAGGGGGACAGGTCATCCGGATGCAGGCAGCGGCTAGACGATCTTGCCTGGGAGGCGCAATGGATCTACGCGTAACGATGCCGAAACGTTGGATTGCGACCCGCCGTTGTACGCATTTCGACACACAGGCGTCCGCATATCGAACTCGTTGCCCGAATAGTCCGGTTAGTCCGAGGAGAAGCACGGATTGATTACAGCGTGCTACCCGCGTAGCTACGGAACGGTCAAGTACGAGTAAAGAAGGTAAATAGACAACCAAGGCGACCGAGAATTTATTGACCTTGAATGAATTGCGTTGAAAAAGTCCGGCGTAGCCCGTAGGGGAGTGCCCTGCGGAGTCACTCAGACCCTCCCTTGGGCCAGGAGCACCATGACCCCCCCAACTCCATCTGCGGCTGCCCCGCTTGAGGTGACCGACGGGACGACCGCGAAGTCGACCGAACCGGCCGGCTCGAAGGGCACCGAGAACCGCTCTCCGGGCCGACTGGCCTGGAAGCGCTTCAAGCGTGACCGGACGGGCGTTATATCCGCCTACGTCGTGATCTTCTTCTTCGTGATCGCGATAGCGGCGCCACTGATAGCGAAGCTGTACGGCAAGGACCCGTACACCACCTACGCCAGCCAGGACCCGACCCTGCTCGACGGTTTCTCGTACCCCGCAGGGCCGAACGGCGGCATGAGCTCGGACTTCTGGTTCGGCATCGAGCCCCAGCTGGGCCGGGACGTCTTCACGTTCCTGCTCTATGGGATCCGGACGTCGCTCGGCCTCGCCCTGGCCGCCACGATCCTCACCGTCGTCGTCGGTGTCGTGGTCGGCATCACGGCCGGCTACCTGGGCGGCAAGACGGACTACCTGGTCGGCCGGGTCATCGACATCCTGCTGTCGTTCCCGTCGACGCTCTTCTTCATCGCGTTCATGCCGGTCGTCTACGGCCTCTTCGTCGCCCCCGACGAGAACATCCCGACATCGCTGCGGGCCACCGCCCTGATCGTGGTGCTGTCCACGTTCGGCTGGGCCTCCATCGCACGCCTGCTGCGCGGTCAGGTGCTCGGCCTGCGCGAACGCGAGTTCGTCGAGGCGGCCAAGGTCACGGGCGCGTCTCCGATGCGCATCGTGTTCAAGGAGCTGTTGCCGAACCTGTGGACGCCGATCATCATTCAGTCCACGCTGCTCCTCCCGACTCTCGTGACCACCGAGGCCGGCCTGTCCTTCCTCGGTGTAGGCATCATCGACCCGACCCCGGACTGGGGTGTGATGATCGCGCGAGGCGCTCAGTTCTACTCCCAGGACCTCACCTTCATGCTCTTCCCGGGCATCTCGATGGTGATCTTCGTCGTCGCATTCAACCTGCTCGGCGACTCCGTACGGGACGCGCTCGACCCGAAGTCGAAGCGGTAGCAACCCAGTACCAACCGGCCCGGTTCGAAGATGTCCGGCTGGTTCCGACCGTCCGAAATGACCCCCATAGGCAGGCTCAGCATGTCCTTTTCTCGCAGAAACTTCCTGATCGCCACCGGTGTGGCCGCAGCCTCCACGACTGTGCTGAGTGCCTGCGGCGGCGGTGACAAGGGCGGCACCGACAAGAACGTCCCGTCGGTCGGCAAGGCCAAGACCATGAACATCCCGGTCGGCACCAAGGCCGACTCGACGGGCCCGGCCCCCGAGGTCACCGGTGCGGTCAAGGGCGGGACGATCTACTCGCTCGACCAGTTCGACATGGACCACATGGACCCGGCCCAGATCTACGTCTCGACCGAGGGCGCCATCACCCGTCCGATCCTGCGCGGTCTGACGGGCTACAAGATCGATGACAAGGGCGGCGCGACCCTCGTCGGCGACGTGGCCACGGACGCCGGCACCATGAAGAACGGCGGCAAGACCTGGTCGTTCACGATCAAGGACGGCATCAAGTGGGAGGACGGCTCCGACCTCTCCATGGACGACGTCCGTCACACCTTCGAGCGCCTCTTCGCCTCCTTCGTGACCGAGGGCCCGCGCTACGTCCAGCAGTGGCTGGTCGGCGGCGACAAGTACAAGGGCCCCTACGACGGCAAGAAGCTCGCCTCGATCGACATCTCGGGCAGGACCATCACGTTCCACCTCACCGAGGCGCGCACCGACTTCAACTACACGCTCGGCATGCCGGGCTACGGTCTCGTCAACAAGAAGCACGACACCAAGGAGAAGTACGACAAGCGGCCGTACGCCCTCGGCCCGTACAAGATCGGCAGCCGTGACATCGGCAAGTCGCTGACCTACGTGCGCAACGAGCACTGGGACCCGAAGACGGACGCGATCCGCAACGCCTACCCGGACAAGTACGTCTTCCAGTTCGGCTTCGAACTCGTCGCCTCCACCGACCGCTACATCGCGGACAAGGGCAACGACCAGTACACGATGTCGATCTTCAACGAGGTCGCGCCCGAGCGCATCGCGCAGGTCATGACCAATGCCACGCTGAAGAAGCGTGTCCTCACCCAGGTCGACACGGTCACCTACTACTGGCCGATCAACACGACTCGCATCAAGGACGTCAAGGTCCGCCAGGCCATCAACTGGGCGTGGCCGCACCTGCAGCTCCAGACCATCCGCGGCGGCAAGTCGACCAGCGAGCTGGCCAGCACCATCCTCAGCACGGTCACCCCTGGCTACGAGGACTTCGACCTGTACGGCGTGAAGACGAAGCCCGGCGGCGACCCGGCGAAGGCCAAGGCCCTGCTGAAGGAGGCCGGCAAGGTCGGCCAGAAGCTGGTCATCGCCTACCAGGCTTCGGACAACGCAGTGAAGCAGGCCGTCGCGATCAAGAACGCGCTGGAGGCGGCCGGCTTCCAGGTCGTCAACAAGCAGGTCGACAAGACGACCTTCTACACGCAGATCGGCAAGGTCGACAACGACTTCGACCTGTTCGCGGCCGGCTGGAGCCCGGACTGGCCGAACGGCTACTCCGTCTTCTACCCGTGCTGGAGCGGCAAGAACATCGGTGACGGCCGCAGCAACTACGCGCAGCTGAACGACCCGAGCGTGAACAAGGCGATCGACGCGGCCGCCAAGATCACCGACGTCGCCGCCGCCAACAAGGCCTGGGGCGCCATCGACCGCCAGATCATGGAGCTGGCGCCGGTGGTCCCGGACTACCACTCCATCCGCAACTGGATGCACGGGTCGAAGGTCGGCAACGTCGTGTACGACGCCGGCAACACCTGCGTCGCGCTCTGCAAGCTCTACGTCAAGAAGTAAAGCGCGCTAGACCCCTGGGGGCGGCCGACGACCGGGCGCCCCCCCCCGCCCCCCCCCCCAACCCCCGCCCGCGGCCCGCCCGGGCACTGAACCCCCCACGTAGCCGGGCGTGTGCGCCGCCTTATC
>NZ_JBHYKH010000141.1:0-2734 GCF_042741275.1 Streptomyces sp. NPDC058964 | reverse complement strand
CGCCGCTACCACACTACTCAACCAAACAATGACGCGGGCCCCCCCCCGGGGGGGGCCCCCCGCCCCCCGCCCCCCCCTCCGGCCCACCCCCCAACCCGGCGACGGCGCCCCGTCCGGAAAGTCACGCCCCATGTTCCGCTTCCTTGTCCGCCGAGTTCTCGGCGCGCTGATCATTCTCCTGATCATCAGCGCCGTCACTTTCTGGCTCTTCTACGCCATCCCGCGTGACCCCGCCATGATGTCCTGCGGCAGGAACTGCACGCCCGACATGCTCAAGCAGGTCCGGCACAACCTGGGCATCGACCACCCGGTCCCGGTCCAATACTGGTACTGGCTGAAGGGCCTCTTCGTCGGACGCAGCTACGGCGACTTCGGCAACTGCAACGCGCCGTGCCTCGGCTACTCGTTCGCCAACCGCGAGCCCGTCCTCGGCACGATCCTGAACCGGCTCCCGCTGACGCTCTCGCTCGCCTTCGGCTCGGCCATCGTCTTCCTGTTCTTCGGCATCTCGGCGGGCATGCTCGCGGCGGTCAAGCAGGGCAAGTGGCAGGACAAGCTCGCCAGCTCCGGCTCGCTGATCGCCTCCTCGCTGCAGATCTACTTCGTCGGGTACATCGCGATGTACTTCCTGGTCTCGAAGCTCGGCATCCTGGACAACCCGTCGTACACGCCCATCACCGAGAACCCGGCCGAATGGGCCTCCGGCCTGCTGCTGCCCTGGCTGGTCCTCGCCATCATCTTCACCGCGAACTACACCCGTATGTCGCGCTCCCAGCTGGTCGAGACGCTCAGCGAGGACTACGTCCGTACCGCACGGGCCAAGGGACTCTCCCGGCGTACGGTGTTCTTCCGGTTCGCCTGGCGCGGTGCCATGGGCCCGATCGTCACGATCTTCGGCATCGACCTCGCCACGCTCATCGGCGGCGCGATCATCACCGAGTCCGTGTTCAGCCTCCAGGGCGTCGGCCGGCTCGCGCTGGACGCCGTCAACAAGAGCGACCTGCCCATGGTGCTGGGCGTGACCCTGCTGTCCGCCGGCGCGATCGTGATCTTCAACATCGTCGTGGACGCCGTCTACGCCCTCATCGACCCGCGGATCCGGCTCGCCTGACCTCCGCCCCACCCCCTACCCCTCGCATCACCCCAGGAGCGTCCCCGTGACGAGCACCGATCAGCAGCCGTTCCTCTCGATCAAGGACCTAAAAGTCCACTTCTCCACCGAGGACGGAGTCGTCA
Organism: Streptomyces sp. NPDC058964; assembly: GCF_042741275.1. NCBI lineage: Bacteria > Bacillati > Actinomycetota > Actinomycetes > Kitasatosporales > Streptomycetaceae > Streptomyces > Streptomyces sp. NPDC058964. The sequence continues at coordinate 1,498 of NZ_JBHYKH010000141.1, read as the reverse complement.
AGGCCGTCGACGGTCTCAGCTTCGACCTGGCCAAGGGTCAGACACTCGGCATCGTGGGCGAGTCGGGATCCGGCAAGTCCGTCACCAACCTGACGATCCTGGGTCTCCACGACCGCGCCCACACCGCGATCGAAGGCGAGATCCTGCTGGACGGCAAGGAGCTGCTCACCGCCTCCGAGCGCGAGCTGGAGCGGCTGCGCGGCAACAAGATGTCCATGATCTTCCAGGACGCGCTGGCCTCGCTGTCGCCGTACCACACCGTCGGCGCCCAGATCAGCGAGACCTACCGCAAGCACACGGGCGCCTCCAAGAAGGAGGCCCGGGCGCGGGCGATCGAGATGCTGCGGCGCGTCGGGATCCCGCAGCCCGACAGCCGCGTGGACAACTACCCGCACGAGTTCTCCGGCGGTATGCGCCAGCGCGCGATGATCGCCATGGCGCTGGTCTGCGACCCTGAGCTGCTGATCGCCGACGAGCCGACCACGGCCCTCGACGTGACCGTGCAGGCCCAGATCATGGACCTGCTCAAGGACCTCCAGCAGGAGTTCGGCACCGCGATCATCTTCATCACCCACGACCTCGGCGTCATCGCGGACATCGCGGACGACGTGCTGGTGATGTACGGCGGTCGGTGTGTGGAGCGGGGGACCAAGCGCGAGGTCCTGAGCACCCCGCAACACCCCTACACCCTGGGCCTGCTCAACTCCATGCCGAGCCTCGACGGCCCGGTGGACGTGCCGCTGACACCGATCCCGGGCTCGCCGCCCTCGTTGCTCAACCCGCCGTCCGGCTGCCGCTTCCACCCGCGCTGCACCTTCGCCGAGAAGGTCTCCGGCGGGCTGTGCTCCAGCGAGCGACCTGCGCTCGACGTGGTGGAGGGCCGCGGCTCCGCCTGCCACCTCACGCTGGAGCAGCGCCAGGAATTCTTCGCCGACTTCGCCGGCTCCCAGCACAACTGACGGACAAGACGGGACTTCACGACCATGAGCAACGCAACCCCCCTCCTGGACGTCTCCGGACTGACCAAACACTTCCCGATCAAGGGCGGCTTCCCGATCCGGCGGACCGTCGGCGCGGTGCAGGCCGTCGACGGCCTCGACTTCCAGGTCGCCGAGGGCGAAAGCCTGGGTCTGGTGGGCGAGTCGGGCTGTGGCAAGTCGACCACCGGCCGGCTGATCACCCGCCTGCTGGAGCCGACCGGCGGCAGGATCTCCTACCGCGGCCAGGACATCACGCACGCCAGCCGCAGCAAGCTCGCGCCGGTACGGTCCGAGATCCAGATGATCTTCCAGGACCCCTACGCCTCGCTGAACCCGCGGCAGACGGTCGGCAAGATCATCTCCGGCCCGATGGAGATCAACGACATCAACCCGGCCGGCGGCCGCGAGAAGCGCGTCCGCGAGCTGCTGGAGATCGTCGGACTCAACCCCGAGCACTTCAACCGCTTCCCGCACGAGTTCTCCGGCGGTCAGCGCCAGCGCATCGGCGTCGCCCGCGC
>NZ_JBHYKH010000140.1:0-18296 GCF_042741275.1 Streptomyces sp. NPDC058964 | reverse complement strand
GCGTCTGGTGCGGGCTCACCTGCCGACCGCCGCCGACGGCCCCGCCGCGCGCCCCCCCCGGCCCCGGCGCGAGACCCGGGCGGCCGGGGCGCAGGGGGCCCCCGGCCCCCCCGCGGGCGCGCGCCCGCCCGCGCGCCCCCCCCCACCCCCGCCTCAGACAGCGCGCGCGGGGGCTCTAAGCCCCCCCACCCCCGGGCGCCCTCAGCCCCCCGGGCGCGCCCCCCCCACCCGCACCCCGATGCGGCTCGCCCTGCTGGCCAACGGGCTGATCCTGGTCTGCGACCCCGTCCTCATCCAGCTGTACGGCGTCCCGGGCGCCGCCGTCTCGACCGTGCTGTGCCGCTGCGCCGCCCTCGCGGCGGGACTGCGTGCGCTGCGCCGTAACGCGCTGCTGCGCACCGCGGCACGGGCCCGCGCCGCCGAGCCGGTGCCCGCCGCCCTGCGCCGGACGCTGACCACCGGGCTGCCCATGTCCGCCGACTTCACCGTGCGGCAGGGCGGTGCGCTGGTGCTGGTGGCGATCGTGGCGCGGCTCGGGGTGACCGCCGTGGCCGCCTACTCGATCGCCTACAAGGTGATGTACGTCGCCACCATGGCCTTCTACTCCGTGCGCCAGGCTGCCTCGATCCACACCGCCCACACCCGGGGTGCCGGCCAGGACGCGCGGCGGGACATCGGGCGCCAGGCGATGCTCGTGTCCGGGACGCTGGGCCTGACGGCGGCCGTCCTGCTCGCCGTCGCCGCCCCCTGGATCATGGCCGCCTTCGGCGCCGGACCGGCCGTCGCCCACCAGGGCGTCCTGTTCCTCCGATCCACGGGTCCCTACCTGCTCCTGATGGCCTGCTTCATCGCCCTCGGCGGGGTCTTCGAGGGCAGCGGCGGCGCGTCTGCCCTGCTCCGCGTGACCCTGCTCGGCACGGCCGTCCAGCTCCCGCTCGCATACGCCCTGTCGGGCCTGGGCCTGCCCGGCATCTGTCTCGCCCTGGCCCTCGCGATGGCAGTCCAGTGCACGGCCGTCGCAGCCCTACTCCGCCGGTCCCGCCACCGCGCGGAGACCGCGGTTCCGTATGTCCGGGCGGCATGAGGGGGCGGGTGCCGCGGGTGAGCCACCCCGGCGCACCGGACCGGACTCGGGCAAGGGGGTGTCCTGCCCGGCGGCGCGGGGGCTGAGGCGAGGGGCCTGCGCGGCTTCAGGCGCGATCGGGCCGGGCCTGGAGCCGGTGGGCGGGCCGGGCGGGAGGGATTCGGGTCCGGGGTCCGGTTCCGGGGCTCCGGCACGGTCCGGCCGGACAGGCCCCGTTGGGGGCGAGAACGCGGTTCGGGCCGTGTGCGGGGGAGTTCGGGCGTGGCTCGGTCAGGACGGGACCGTGCTTCCCTTCGTCCGGGTGGTCTGGCTCGGCAGCGTGCTCGTGGGGGTCTCGGAGACGGTGGAGCGCCACAGGCGGTGGGTGGCGAGGAGTGCGGCGGTGAGCAGCAGGCCGTTGCGCAGGAACAGCAGGCCCGTGCCGTACAGGTCGCTGGTCACGACGTGCACGAAGCCGATCGGGAACTCCAGGACCGTGACGAAGGCCGCCGCCAGGAGCAGCAGGGCGGGCAGCAGCATCCGGCTCTCGCGGAAGCACAGACAGACACCTGCCAGGCCGATCAGCCACACCAGGTACTGGGGGCTGATCACCCGGCTGGTCACCGTGAACATCAGCACCGCGGTGAAGGCCGCGTCCGCCGGCGCGGTGGGCGGGAAGCGGGTCGCCCTCGACCGCCACAGCAGCAGCCAGCCGAAGGCGGCGCCGGTGAGCGTCAGGGAGGCCGTGCTCACCACGGCGACGTACGGGCCGAGGAACTCCACCGATCCGTAGTTCAGCAGAACCTGGCCCTGCCAGCCGAAGTGCCGTGCCACATGGAAGACGAGGGCGCCCAGCGACTCCACCTCGGTGCCCCGGTCGCGCTGGGCGGTGAGGAACGTGAAGGCGCCGGGCATCGAGACCGCGAAGAGCGCCGCGAGCGAGCCCGCGGTCACCGCCGCCGCGGCCCACGCCCGGCGCCCGGCCCCGCCCCGCAGCCCCGCCGGGATCAGCCCCGGCCACACCTTGACCATCGCCCCGAGGCCCGCCAGCACGCCCAGCACCCGGGGGTGCCGGGCCCCCGCGAGCAGCGCGGCGACCGCCACCGCGGTCACCATCAGGTCGTAGCGGGCGTACACCGTGGGGCCGAGCGGCGGGACGCCCGCCACCCACACCAGGGCGCCGCGCAGCGACCTGCCGGGACGCAGGCCGGCGTACAGCAGCAGCGACAGCACGGTCAGATCGGCGAGGCAGGCCAGGACGAAGAACGCGGTGGCGTAGCCGAGGAAGGGCAGGAGCCCGGGGGAGAGGATCGCCAGCGCTGCCGCGGGCGGGTACTGCCAGGTCACGTCGTTCAGCGGGAACGTGCCGTGCCGCAGTACGTGGTACCAGCCCTGGTAGATCACCGACACGTCCGTCGTGACGTCCGCGCCCGGGAAGACGAACACCCGGAAGACGAAGAGCAGCAGCACCAGCCGGGTGACGCCCCAGGCGGCCAGCAGCAGCGCCAGGGACCGTCCCGTGCCCGTCCTGTTCACCTGAGCCCCTGTTCGTCCGCGTGCCTGCCCCGGTCGGACACACATGATCCCCTGCCCGCCTGTGCGAGTGCCATGAAGCGCGGCCGCGGGCGCCGTGCCTGTCGTGCGCGGGTTGGGTAGGGTCGGCGGCGATGCACAAGACCCTCATCGTGACCAACGACTTCCCGCCCCGGCCGGGCGGCATCCAGGCGTTCCTGCACAACATGGCGCTGCGTCTGGACCCGGACCGGATCGTCGTCCACGCCTCCACCTGGAAGCGGAGCCGGGAGGGCGTCGAGGCCACGGCCGCCTTCGACGCCGACCAGCCCTTCACCGTCGTACGCGACCGCACGACGATGCTGCTGCCCACGCCCGCGGCGACGCGGCGGGCGGTCGGGCTGCTGCGCGAGCACGGGTGCACCTCGGTGTGGTTCGGGGCGGCGGCACCGCTCGGGCTGATGGCGCCGGCGCTGCGCAAGGCGGGCGCCGAGCGGCTGGTGGCCACCACCCACGGGCACGAGGCGGGCTGGGCCCAGCTGCCCACCGCACGGCAGCTGCTGCGCCGGATCGGTGAGTCGACCGACACGATCACCTACCTCGGCGAGTACACCCGCTCACGGATCGCCGGCGCGCTGACGTCGCGGGCCGCCGGACGGATGGCACAGCTGCCCCCGGGCGTCGACGAGAAGACCTTCCACCCGGAGTCGGGCGGCGACGAGGTGCGGGCGCGGCTCGGACTGACCGAGCGGCCCGTGGTGGTGTGCGTCTCGCGCCTCGTGCCGCGCAAGGGCCAGGACACGCTGATCCGGGCCATGCCGGCGATCCTCGCCAAGGAGCCGGACGCCGTGCTGCTGATCGTCGGCGGCGGGCCGTACGAGAGGGACCTGCACCGGCTCGCCCGGGAGACCGGGGTCGCGGACTCGGTGCGCTTCACCGGCGCCGTGCCCTGGTCGGAGCTGCCCGCGCACTACGGCGCCGGGGACGTCTTCGCCATGCCGTGCCGGACCCGGCGGGGCGGGCTCGACGTCGAGGGGCTCGGGATCGTCTACCTGGAGGCCTCGGCCACCGGGCTGCCCGTCGTCGCGGGCGACTCGGGCGGGGCACCCGACGCGGTGCTCGACGGGGAGACCGGGTGGGTCGTGCGGGGCGGCTTCCCGCAGGACGTCGCCGACCGGATCGTCACGCTCCTCGGGGACCCGGAGCTGCGCCGGCGGATGGGGGAGCGGGGCCGGCGGTGGGTCGAGGAGAAGTGGCGGTGGGACCTGCTCGCCGAGAGGCTCAAGGCGCTGCTGTAAAAGGCTGCCCCGCTGTAAAAAGCTGCTGCAAAGGTTCGATTCAGACCCTGCCGGGACTCTAGGCGGAACCGGAAAATCCGCACATGCTGCGCGCATGACAGCAAAACTGATGCAGCGTCAGCTGACGAGACGTCAAATCCTGGGCATGGCAGCCCTCCAGACCGCGGCCACGGCCGGTCTCACCCGCATCGGTCTCCAGTCCGCGCAGGCCGCCGAACCCGCCGCCGTCGAAAGCGCCCCGGCCATCGTCGTCGGCTCAGGGTACGGCGGCGCCGTCGCCGCCCTGCGCCTCGGGCAGGCCGGCATCCGCACCCTGGTGCTCGAGATGGGCCGGCTCTGGAACACCGCCGGCTCCGACGGCAAGGTCTTCTGTTCCACCAGCGCCCCGGACGAGCGCTCCATGTGGTTCCGGACGCGCACCGAGGCGCCACTGGCCACCTTCCTGTGGCTGGACCTCGTCAACAAGGACATCAGCGCCTATCCCGGTGTGCTGGACCGGGTGCACTTCGCCGACATGTCCGTGTACGTCGGCCGGGGCGTCGGCGGCGGCTCCCTGGTCAACGGCGGGATGGCGGTCACCCCGCTCCAGTCGTACTTCACCGAGCAGTTCCCGACCGTGGACGCCTCGGAGATGTACAGCACGTACTTCCCGCGCGCCCGTTCGATGCTCGGCGTCAACACCATCGATCCGGCCTGGTTCGAGTCGACCGAGTGGTACAGGTTCGCCCGTACCTCCCGGAAGGCCGCCGCCAACGCCGGGCTGAAGACCACCTTCGTGCCGAACGTCTACGACTTCGGCTACATGCAGCGCGAGGCGGCCGGCACGGCCACCAGGTCGGCGCTCGCCGGTGAGGTCATCTACGGCAACAACCACGGCAAGCGCAGCCTGGACAGGACGTATCTCGCCTCCGCTCTCGGCACCGGCAACGTCACCATCCACACGCTGGAGAAGGTGCGGGCCATCAGCCGGGCGGACGACGGGACGTACGTGCTGACCGCCGACCGGATCGACAACACGGGCAGGGTCGTCGAGACCAGGCAGTACGGCTGCACGTACCTCTTCCTCGGCGGCGGCAGCCTCGGGACCACCGAACTCCTGGTCCGCGCCCGGGACACCGGAACCCTGCCCGACCTCAACTCCAGCGTGGGCGCGGGCTGGGGAACCAACGGCAACACCATGCTCGGGCGCGCCAACCACATCTGGGACACGGTCGGCGCCAACCAGGCGACCATGCCCGTGCTGGGCATCGACGACTGGGCCAACCCCGACAACCCGGTCTTCGCCGAGATCGCCCCGCTGCCCATGGGTTTCGAGCACTGGATCAGCCTCTATCTGGCGATCACCAAGAACCCGCAGCGGGCGTCGTTCACGTACGACCCGGCGAGCGGCGGGGTGAAGCTGGGCTGGACCCCGGCGCAGAGCGCGGTCTCCGTCGCCATGGCCCGGAAGCTGTTCGACCGGATCAACGCGGCCAACGTCACGATCTACCGGTACGACCTGTTCGGCCCGGCAAGCAAGGTCTTCGCCGACGACTTCACGTACCACCCGCTGGGCGGCTGCGTGCTGGGGAAGGCGACCGACGACTACGGCCGGGTGAAGGGCTATTCGAGGCTGTACGTCACCGACGGCTCGCTGGTGCCCGGATCGATCGGCGTGAACCCGTTCGTGACCATCACGGCGCTCGCCGAACGCACGATGGCGCGGGTCCTCGCCGAGGACACCGCGCCATGACCGTTCGTGCCGGCCGCAGCGGCGACTACTTCTGGTAGATCGCCTCGATCTCGTCCGCGTAGTCCTTCGCCACCACGTTGCGCTTGAGCTTCAGGGACGGCGTCAGGTGGCCCGACTCCTCCGAGAACTGGGAGGACAGAATGCGGAACTTCCGCACCGATTCCGCCTTCGACACCGCGGCGTTGCCGTCGTCGACCGCGTCCTGGATCGCAGCGATGAGATCCGGGTCCTCGCGCAGCGACGCCGCGGTGGAGCCCGCCGGCTTGCCGTGCTCGGCGGCCCAACGGCCCAGGAACTCCTCGTCGATGGTGACCAGCGCGCCCACGAACGGCCGCCCGTCGCCCACCACCATGCACTCCGCGACCAGCGCGTGCGCCCGGATGCGGTCCTCGATCACGGCCGGGGCGACGTTCTTGCCGCCCGCGGTGACGATGATCTCCTTCTTGCGGCCGGTGATCCTGAGGTAGCCGTCTTCGTCGAGGGTGCCGATGTCACCGGTGTGGAACCAGCCGTCGGCCAGCGCCTCGGCGGTCGCGGCCTCGTTGTTCCAGTAGCCCTTGAACAGGTGCTCGCCGTGCAGCAGCACCTCGCCGTCGTCGGCGATGCGGACGACCGAGCCGGGCAGCGGCTGGCCGACCGTGCCGATCTTCTGCCGGTCCCAGGGGTTGAACGCGGTCGCCGCGCAGGACTCGGTGAGGCCGTAGCCCTCCAGGACCGTGAAGCCGATGCCCCGGAAGAAGTGGCCCAGACGCTCGCCGAGCGGGGCGCCGCCCGAGATGGCGTACTCGCCCCGGCCGCCCAGCACGGCCCGCAGCTTGCTGTAGACGAGCTTGTCGAACACCTTGTGCTTGATCTTCAGACCCATGGACGGGCCCGAGGGCGTGTCCAGCGCCTTGCTGTACGCGATCGCCGTGTCGGCCGCCTTGTCGAAGACGGCACCCTTGCCGTCCGCCTGGGCCTTGGCGCGCGCCGAGTTGTAGACCTTCTCGAAGACGCGGGGCACACCCAGGATCAGAGTCGGCCGGTACGCGGCCAGCTCGTCGGTGAGGTTCTTGATGTCCGGGACGTTGCCGAGCTTGATCGGCGCCATCATCGGCGCGACCTGCACCAGACGGCCGAAGACGTGCGCGAGCGGCAGGAAGAGCAGGACGGAGCACTCGCCGGTGCGGAACAGCGGCCGCAGCCGCTCCACGATGTTGCCGCACTCGGCGAAGAAGCTGCGGTGGGTGAGGACGCAGCCCTTGGGGCGGCCGGTGGTGCCGGAGGTGTAGACGATGGTCGCCGGGTCGTCCGCCCGGGCGATCGAGCTGCGCTCCTCGACGGTCGCGTCCGTGACGTCCTGGCCGAGCCGGCCCAGCTCCTCCACGCCCCCGGCCTCGATCTGCCAGACGTGCTTGAGGGCGGGCAGCCGGTCGCGCACCGAGTCGACGGCGGCGGCGTGGGTGTCGAGCTCGACGATGCAGGCGGTGGCCCCTGAGTCGCTCAGGATCCACTGCACCTGCTCCGGCGAGCTGGTCTCGTACACCGGCACGGTGATCGCGCCGGCGCTCCAGATCGCGAAGTCGAGCAGGGTCCACTCGTAGCGGGTGCGGGACATCAGGCCCACACGGTCGCCGGGCTGCACGCCGGAGGCGATGAGTCCCTTGGCGGCGGCGCGCACCTCGGCCAGGAAGGCCGTGGCCGTCACGTCCTGCCAGGCGCCGCCGACCTTGCGGGCGATGACGGCGACGTCGGGATGCTGCGCGGCGTTTCTGCGGACGATGTCGGTCAGGTTGCCGTCCGCAGGGACCTCGTACAAAGCCGGAAGGCTGAACTCGCGCAAGACTGCTGCTCCTCATAGGGCGCCGGCGCCACGACGTTGTGCGATGCGACGGTGCGGTCCAAGGCTCGGGCAGGTACTCCGGTTGTCCACCACGAGCCTTGAGGATCGTTGGTTGAAATCCAGAGCACGACTGGACTGCCCGGACGTTACCCGCCGGTATGGCTTCTTCGACAGGGGGTCCCGGCGAGATGTTCGCTGCGTCACACAGGTTGGTGTTCCTTCGCGTACGGTAGTCCACCCCTTTACTGACTGGCCAGTAACCGCTGGTCCGAACGCCACTGTTCACGTATGCCGCACACGCCTACCCTTGATCGCCATGGCACCCACACCCGCCGGTAACCGAAGCGCGCGCGTCCACGTGGTCAGTGATGTGCACGGCAACGCCCGTGACCTGGCCAGAGCCGGCGACGGCGCGGACGCCCTGATCTGTCTGGGCGACCTGGTGCTCTTCCTCGACTACGCCGACCACTCGCGCGGGATCTTCCCCGACCTGTTCGGCAAGGTGAACGCCGACCGCATCGTGGAACTGCGCACCGCGCGCCGCTTCGAGGAGGCACGGGAGTTCGGGTCCCGGCTGTGGGCAGGCATCGGCGCCGACCGGGCCGCGGCGATCGAGAAGGCGGTGCGCAGGCAGTACGCCGAGATGTTCGCCGCGTTCCCGACGCCGACGTACGCGACGTACGGCAATGTCGACATGCCGTCCCTGTGGCGCGAGTACGCCGGACCGGGCACGACGGTCCTGGACGGTGAGCGGGTGGAGATCGGCGGCTGGACCTTCGGCTTCGTCGGCGGGGGCCTGCGCACCCCCATGCGGACCCCGTACGAGATCGGCGACGAGGAGTACGCGGCGAAGATCGAGGCGGTCGGCGAGGTCGACGTGCTGTGCACGCACATCCCGCCGGAAGTACCGGAACTGGTGTACGACACCGTCGCGCGCCGCTTCGAGCGCGGCAGCCGTGCCCTGCTGGACGCGATCCGCCGCACCAGGCCCCGCTACGCCCTCTTCGGGCACGTCCACCAGCCATTGGTGCGGCGGATGCGCATAGGCGCGACCGAGTGCGTGAACGTCGGGCACTTCGCCGGCACGGGAAAGCCGTGGGCGCTCGAATGGTGAACGACCCCAGACGGGGTGAAGGAGGCTGGTCGGGCGCGCGGTAGCCTTCACGCTGCACACACGTGCGCACGCCCGCGCACGGCGCACCCGACTACCGGCCCGCATCTGGAGGAGCCACGGCGATGGCGGAACACACCAGTTCGAGCATCACGATCGAGGCGGCCCCGGCCGACGTCATGGCGGTGATCGCCGACTTCGCCCGCTACCCGGACTGGACCGGCGAGGTGAAGGAGGCGGAGGTCCTCAGGACGGACGAGAAGGGCCGCGCCGAGCAGGTCCGTCTCGTCATGGACGCCGGGGCCATCAAGGACGACCAGACCCTGGGCTACACCTGGACCGGGGAGAACGAGGTCTCCTGGACCCTGGTCAAGTCCCAGATGCTGCGCTCCCTCGACGGCTCCTACATCCTCAAGCCGGCCGGCGCCGGCTCCACCGAGGTCACGTACCAGCTGACGGTCGACGTCAAGATCCCGATGCTCGGAATGATCAAGCGCAAGGCGGAGAAGGTCATCATCGACCGGGCGCTCGCGGGGCTGAAGAAGCGGGTGGAGTCGGGCGAGAAGTAGCGGCGACGTTCCGGGGCGGCGCTCGCAGGTAGCGTTCACCCTCATGCGCACCATCCTGATCACGGGCCCGGGCGGTTCCGGACGTACGACCGTCGCCGCCGCCACCGCCCTGCGTGCCGCGGGCGAGGGCGGCGACACCCTCGTGCTGAGCGCGGACCGCACGGACACCCTCGGTGCGGCGCTCGGCGCGGCGACGGGACCCGCCCCGGCGCGGATCGCGCCGAACCTCACCGCGTGGCGCCCCGACGCGGCCGAACGCTTCCGGGAGGACCTCACCGCGTTCCAGTCCCGCGCCGCGAACGTCCTCGACCTCCTCGGCGCCTCCCGCCTGGACGCCGAGGAGGTCACCCCGCTCCCCGGCGCCGAGGAGCTGTCCTTCCTGCGCGCCCTGCGGGACGCGGCGCTGTCCGGGCGCTACGACCTCCTGGTCGTCGACCTCCCGCCCACCCCGCAGGCCCTCGCCCTGCTCGCCCTCCCCGAGGAGCTGCGCCGGTATCTGCGCAGGCTGCTCCCGCCCGAGCGGCAGGCCGCCCGCGCCCTGCGCCCGGTCCTCGGCCGGCTCGCCGGCGTCCCGATGCCGGCCGAGTGGCTGTACGAGACGGCCGCCCGCTGGGACGTGGAGCTGGCCGCGGTGGAGGCCGTCGTGGCCGACCGCGCCACCTCCGTACGCCTGGTCGCGGAGCCGGGACCGTCCGGCGTCGACGCGGTCCGCACCGCCGCCCTCGGTCTCGCCCTGCGCGGACTGCGCACCGAGACCCTGGTCGCCAACCGCGTCCTGCCCGAGACCGCGTCCGACACCTGGCTCGCCGGGCTCGTCGCCCAGCAGCGCAAGGTCCTCTCCGACTGGGCGGAGCCGTACGACGTCCACGCGGTCGCCCACCTCGGCCGCGACCCGCACGGCGCCGACGATCTCGCCGCGCTCGCCGTGCCCCGGGTCAACCCGACGCCCACCCCGGTCGAGTGGCCCGTCACCGACCGGATCGCCGAGGACGGCGTGCTCGTCTGGCACATCCCGCTGCCCGGCGCGATACGCGACGAACTCGACCTCGTCCGGCGCGGCGACGAGCTCGTGATCACGGCGGGCCGGTTCCGCCGGATCGTGCCGCTGCCCTCCGCCCTGCGCCGCTGCACCGTCGCCGGGGCGGCGCTGCGGGACGAGGAGCTCCGCATCCGGTTCGCCCCGGATCCGGACCTGTGGCCGCGCGGGAAGTGATTCCCGCTCGCCCGACACCGGAGCGGCGGCCGAGCGCGCCGCCGCGGACGGTGAACCCCGTACGCCCATTCGGGTAACGTCGTAGAGACGAACCGTAGTCAGGAGTCCGTCATGAGCGAAGAGCGCCCCACACCTGACGCATCCACGGCGGAGACGGCCGAAGAGGTGCGGGCGACCGACGCCGACGCCTGGTCCACGGCCTGCGCCGAGGACCTGGAGGCCGAGCGGGCCCGCCGCCGTGCCGAGTACGGCGCGCCTCCGGGCGCGGCCGCCGAGGAACTGCGCAAGCTCGTCGACGCGGTCGCGAACAAGCTGTCCGGCCTCCAGTCCCCGCTCCTCGGGGCCGTCGCCGGGCCCGCCGCCCAGCAGGTCGTGCGGCAGGTGGTCCAGCAGGCCAAGGCGGCCGTCGAGCCCGTCATAGAGCGCAATCCGGACGTCTTCGACCACCTGGCGGCGGCCGGCAACGAGTTGCTCGCCGCGTACCGCTCCGCCGTCCAGGCCCAGGAACAGCGCTGGACGACCCGCAAGGCAGACCCGAAACACGACCGCGACGACCGCGGTGACCGGGGCGAGGGCACCGGTCCCGGGGAACGCATCGACTTGGACTGACAGCCTCCGCCGGCGGGGCCTCGGGTACGGTTGGCCGTAGCGGGGCTCGACCGAAACTGAGGGATTCATGGGACTCACCATCGGCGTCGACATCGGCGGCACGAAGATCGCGGCCGGCGTGGTCGATGAGGAAGGCAACATCCTCTCGACCTACAAGGTGCCGACCCCGGGCACGCCCGAGGCGATCGTGGACGCCATCGCCTCGGCGGTGGATGGCGCGCATGCCGGTCACGACATCGTCGGCGTAGGCATCGGCGCGGCCGGTTACGTGAACCGGCAGCGCTCCACCGTCTACTTCGCGCCCAACATCGACTGGCGCCAGGAGCCGCTCAAGCAGGAGGTCGAGGCCCGCGTGGGCCTCCCGGTCGTCGTCGAGAACGACGCCAACGCGGCCGCTTGGGGCGAATACAAGTTCGGCGCGGGCAAGGGCCACCGCAACGTCATCTGCATCACGCTCGGCACGGGCCTGGGCGGCGGCATCATCATCGGCAACAAGCTGCGCCGCGGGCACTTCGGCGTCGCCGCCGAGTTCGGCCACATCCGGATGGTCCCGGACGGTCTGCTGTGCGGCTGCGGCTCGCAGGGCTGCTGGGAGCAGTACGCGTCGGGCCGCGCGCTGGTGAGATACGCCAAGCAGCGCGCCAACGCCACCCCCGAGGCCGCGGAGGTCCTGCTCGGCCTGGGCGACGGCACCCCCGACGGCATCGAGGGCAAGCACATCTCCGTCGCCGCCCGCCAGGGCTGCCCGGTCGCCGTCGACTCCTACCGCGAGCTGGCCCGCTGGGCCGGCGCGGGCCTGGCCGACCTGGCCTCCCTCTTCGACCCCTCCGCGTTCATCGTCGGCGGCGGCCTCTCCGACGAGGGCGAGCTGGTCCTCGACCCGATCCGCAAGTCCTACAAGCGCTGGCTGGTCGGCGGCAACTGGCGCCCGGTCGCCGACGTGATCGCGGCCCAGCTGGGCAACAAGGCGGGCCTGGTCGGCGCGGCGGACCTGGCCCGGGAGCCCGACCCGATCATGTGACGTTCCCCTTCCGGGGAGCGGTCGCTGTTCCCACCCAGGGGCGCGAGGCTGTTCATCCATGCGGCTCCGCCGCGTGGGCGCGACGAGCCACGACGTACTCGCAGTCGCGCATCCACCTCGCGCCCCGAGCTGTTGGGCGTACATTGATCCGCATGGCGTCGCTCCCCAACTCCCGCACAGAGCCGGACGGTTCCGCGGTCATCCGGGTCCTCGGCTACAACATCCGCTCGATGCGGGACGACACCACCGCCCTCGCCCGGGTGATCACCGCCTGCGCCCCCGACCTGGTCCTCGTCCAGGAAGCCCCCCGTTTCTTCCGCTGGCGCAAGAAACTGGCACGCCTGGCGGCGGCCTCGGGACAGGTCGTCCTCACCGGCGGAGCCACCGCCGCGGGCCCCGCGATCCTCTGCTCGCTCAGGGCCACCGTCGAACGAACGGAGGACGTACTCCTCCCGCTCACCCCGGGACTCCACCGGCGGGGCTTCGCCACGGCGGTCGTACGGTTCGGGGGCGCCCGCCTGGGCGTGCTCAGCTGCCATCTGAGCCTGCAGCAGGACGAGCGCTACGAGCAGGCCGGCATGCTGCTCGACCGGGTCGCCGGACTGGGCGCGGAGCACGCGGTCGCCGGCGGAGACCTCAACGAGCGCCCCGGCGGCCGCAGCTTCCGGCGTCTCGCCGAGGGGCTCCGGGACTGCCGGGCCACCGCGCCCTGGGGCGGCGAGTACACCTCCACCCCCACCGACCCCCACCAGCGCATCGACGCGATCTTCGCCACCAAGGGCATCGAGGTCCTCGGCTGCGGGGTGCCCCTCGGCCACCCCGGCGTGACCGAGGCAGACCTGAGGGCGGCCACGGACCACCTTCCGGTCCTGGCCGCCCTCAGAATTCCCGCGGCGTAGGCGTCGGGTCGCTCAGACGACCGCGCCCCGCCCCGGATCGTCGTTCTCGTCGTCGTCCGTCTTCATCCGGGTCACCAGCGTGACGAAACCGCCGAGGAAGCCGCCGATACCGAGCGTCGCCAGCCACCACGTCATGTCCCAGCCCAGCAGCACGGCCAGCAGGAGCAGGATCGGGCCGCCGACCACCCCCAGCCAGGCGAACCGGGCGGTCGTGTCGGTGGAGGGCAGCGGTGGCGGCTCGGGCGGCACGAAGTGGCCCTCGTCGTCCTCGTCGAAGTCGTCGTCGGACGCCTCGGGCGCCTTGTAGTCGCGCGGTCCGACGCCCGGCGCGAAGGAGACGGAGCTGCCCAGGGGCTTGGCGGGCTGCCGCTCCTCGGCCTCGCCGTCCTCGCCGGGCCCGGGCTCGGGCTCGGGCAGGGCGAGGTCCTCGACCGGCTTGAACGGCTTGGCGCCCGGCGGGTCCGGCGGCTCCTCGCCGTACCCGGCGACGATCGCCGCCCAGGCGGCCTCCTCGTCGAAGGGCACACCCTTCTCGTCCGGCTCGCGATCCTCGCGGTCGGAGTCGTGCTCAGCCAACTGCGGCCGTCCCTTCCTTGCCGACACTGGGTGCGAGCCGGCCGATGAAGGCGAGGCTCTCCTCGAAGATCCGGTCCGCGTCGTTGTCCAACGTCGCCACGTGGTAACTCTGTTCCAGCACGACCTCCGTTACGTCCAGGGAGGACACCCGGCTCAGGACGCGGGCCGAGTCGGCCGGCGGCACCACGTGGTCCTGCGCGCTGTGCAGGAGCAGCAGCGGCTGGGTGACCTGGGGGAGCTCGCCGTCCAGCATGCGGAAGAAGTTACGCAGGGAGTGGGCCGCGTGCAGGGGCACCTTGTCGTAGCCCAGCTCCGCCGCGCCGCCCCTCGCGATGTCGCTGGCGATGCCTTTCGTCGTCCGCACGAGATGCCGGGCCACCGGAAGGGCGTACGCGGCCAGGCCGTGCACCTTGTTCGCCGGGTTGACGACCACGACGCCGTCGACGTCCTCGCCGTGCTTCGCGGCCAGCCGAAGGGCCAGCGCGCCGCCCATCGACAGACCGGCCACGAACACCCGCGTGCAGCGCTCACGGAGCAGACGCAGCTCGCGGTCCACCTCCGCGTACCAGTCCTGCCAGCCCGTGAGCTGCATGTCCTCCCAGCGGGTGCCGTGCCCGGGCAGCAGCGGCAGCGACACGGTCAGGCCGTGTCCGGCATGGTGCTCCGCCCAGGGGCGCAGCGACTGGGGCGAGCCGGTGAAGCCGTGACAGAGGAGGACACCAACCTCCCCGCCCTCGTGGCGGTACGGCTCGGCTCCGGGGAGAACCGGCACCTTTCGGTCTCCTGTTCATGAGAGAGGCGTGAACGACGAGTCCAGATGTCCTTCACCGTACGCGACCGCACTGACACCGACCAGGGTCGTCGGTCCCTTTGGCTGCGCTCCGGGTTAAGGTCTGATCGACGGAAAACAGGAGGCACTCGGTTGTTGTACGGCACGATGAAGGTCGCCATCGGGGGACCGTTGAAGGTCGCCTTCAGACCCTGGGTGGAAGGCCTGGAGAACATTCCCGCCGAGGGCCCCGCCATCCTGGCGAGCAACCACCTCTCTTTCTCGGACTCCTTCTTCCTCCCGGCGGTCCTCGACCGCAAGGTCACCTTCATCGCGAAGGCGGAGTACTTCACCACGCCCGGTGTGAAGGGCCGGCTGACGGCGGCCTTCTTCAAGGGCGTCGGCCAGCTGCCGGTGGACCGTTCCGGCGCGCGCGGCGCGGGCGAGGCGGCGATCAAGAGCGGCATAGAGGTCCTGGAGCGCGGTGAGCTGTTCGGCATCTACCCGGAGGGCACGCGCTCGCCCGACGGCCGTCTCTACCGGGGCAAGCCCGGCGGCCTCGCGCGCGTGGCGCTCGCCACCGGCGCTCCGGTCATCCCGGTCGCGATGATCGACACCGAGAAGATCCAGCCGCCCGGCAAGGTCGTGCCGAAGCTGATGCGGCCCGGGATCCGGATCGGCGAGCCCCTCGACTTCACCCGCTACCAGGGGATGGAGCACGACCGTTTCGTGCTGCGCGCGGTGACCGACGAGGTCATGTACGAGATCATGAAGCTCTCCGGCCAGGAGTACGTCGACATCTACGCGACCGCCGCCAAGCGGCAGATCGCGGAGGCGGCGAAGGCCTCGAAGGAGGCCGAGAAGGCGGAGAAGAAGAAGGCCGAGTCCTAGACAGGCGTTCTCGACAGGGCAGTCTGGGACCGGGGGTGGGGGACGTGCCGAAGCGCGAAAAGGTCATGAGGATGTCGGTCGAGCTGCCGCTGTGGCGTGCGCTCGCCGGCTACCGCGTCCTGACGACGCTGTACGCGATCGGTCTGTTCGCCACGGCGTACGGCCAGTTCGTCCGGCCCTGGATCGCCGTCGCCTACTACTGCGTGCTCTTCCCGTGGACCCTGGCCACCCTCCCCAGGGTGGCCAACGCGGCGAGCTGCACCAAGCGCTTCCTCGCCGGCGACCTGGCGATCGCGCTCACCGGCATCCTCCTCACCCCGCTCGCCGACTCCCACCACCGGATCGCCGACGGCGGCCCGACCCTGCCCTCGATATGGACCGCCGGATCCGTCCTCACCTTCGCGGTCAAGGGCGGCTGGCGCTGGGCGGCGTTCGCCTCCACGACCGTCGCCGCCGCCAACCTGGTCGAGCGCGGAACCCCGGCCCGCGACACCGTCCACAACGTGATCCTCGTCTGGGTCGCCTCCATCGCCATCGGCTACGTCGTCGAGGTGGCCCGCGCCTCCGAACGCACCCTCGCCCGCGCCCTGGAGATCGAGGCCGCGACCCGGGAACGGGAGCGGCTCGCCCGGGACATCCACGACAGCGTTCTGCAGGTGCTGGCCATGGTGCAGCGGCGCGGCGCGGTCATCGGCGGCGAGGCGGCCGAGCTGGGCCGTATGGCGGGGGAGCAGGAGGTGGCGCTGCGCGCGCTCGTCTCCGGCGGCCTGGTACCCGTGTCGCGTGTGTCGGAGGACGCGGCCGAGGGAGCCTTCGTACGGAGCGTCGAGGTGCCCGACGACATCGCCGGCCCGGTCGATCTGCGGACCCTGCTCGTCCCCCACGCCGGTGCCAGGGTCAGCCTCGCCGAGCCCGGCGCCCCGGTGCCGCTGGCACCCGCTGCCGCCCGGGAGCTGGCCGCCGCCGTCGGCGCCGCCCTGGACAACGTGCGCCGGCACGCGGGTCCGGACGCCCGGGCCTGGATCCTGGTCGAGGACGAGCCGGACGAGGTCGTCGTGACCGTCCGGGACGACGGACCCGGAATCCCCGAGGGCCGGCTCGCCCAGGCGGAGGGCGAGGGCCGGCTCGGGGTGGCGCTGTCGATCAGGGGACGGCTGCGCGACCTCGGCGGCAGCGCGGAGCTGGTCTCGACGCCGGGGCAGGGCACGGAAGTCGAGTTGAAGGTACCCAAGGCCCCGAAGGACCCGAAGGACCCGGAGGTCTCCCGGGGGAAGGCGGAGAAGCGATGACGGAGCAGCAGGCCCCGACCAAGGTCATGGTGGTCGACGACCACCCCATGTGGCGCGACGCGGTCGCCCGGGACCTGACCGAGTCCGGCTTCCAGGTGGTCGCCACCGCCGGGGACGGCGAGCAGGCGGTGCGCCGCGCCAGGGCCGCCGGGCCGGACGTCCTCGTGCTCGACCTCAACCTGCCCGCCAAGCCCGGCGTCCAGGTCTGCAAGGAGCTGGTCGCCGCCAACCCGGCGCTCCGCGTCCTGGTGCTGTCGGCGAGCGGCGAGCACGCCGACGTGCTGGAGGCCGTGAAGTCGGGTGCGACGGGCTATCTGCTGAAGTCGGCCTCGACCGAGGAACTGCTGGACGCGGTGCGCCGCACCGCCGTCGGCGACCCCGTCTTCACCCCCGGCCTCGCCGGTCTGGTCCTCGGCGAGTACCGGCGGCTGGCCTCCGAACCCGCGCCCGCCCCGGACGCCGGCGAGCCGGACGCGCCCCGGCTGACCGAGCGCGAGACCGAGGTGCTGCGGCTGGTCGCCAAGGGCCTGAGCTACAAGCAGATCGCCGAACGCCTCGTCATCTCCCACCGCACGGTGCAGAACCACGTGCAGAACACCCTCGGCAAGCTCCAGTTGCACAACCGGGTCGAGCTGGTCCGGTACGCCATAGAGCGCGGACTCGACGACGCCTGAACCGCGGCGTCAACCAACCGCTCGACAATTCACCGGAATTGCCCTTCCCGCCCATCCCTGTGTGACCGGGGTCACCATTAGCGTGACCTCCATCAGGCAACCGCGGCGAAGGGACATTTCCATGCGGGTCGGAGTACTGACCGGAGGCGGCGACTGCCCCGGGCTCAACGCCGTCATCCGGGGCATCGTGCGCAAGGGCGTGCAGGAGTACAACTACGACTTCGTCGGCTTCCGGGACGGCTGGCGCGGACCCCTCGAGGGCGACACCGTCCGCCTCGACATCCCGGCGGTGCGCGGCATCCTGCCCCGCGGCGGTACGATCCTCGGCTCCTCGCGGACCAATCCGCTCAAGCAGGAGGACGGCATCCGCCGGATCAAGGACAACCTGGCCAAACACGAGGTCCAGGCGCTCGTCGCGATCGGCGGCGAGGACACGCTGGGCGTGGCCGCGCGGCTGTCCGACGAGTACGGGGTGCCGTGTGTCGGCGTGCCGAAGACCATCGACAACGACCTCTCCGCCACCGACTACACCTTCGGTTTCGACACCGCCGTCGGCATCGCCACGGAGGCCATCGACCGGCTGCACACCACCGCCGAGTCCCATATGCGGGTCCTGGTCTGCGAGGTGATGGGCCGTCACGCGGGCTGGATCGCCCTCCACTCCGGCCTGGCCGGCGGCGCGAACGTCATCCTCATCCCCGAGCAGCGCTTCGACCTCGACCAGGTCTGCGCCTGGATCACCTCCCGCTTCAAGGCGTCGTACGCGCCGATCGTGGTCGTCGCCGAGGGCGCGATGCCCAAGGACGGCGAAGCCGTGCTCAAGGACGGGTCGCTGGACTCCTTCGGGCACGTGCGGCTCTCCGGTGTCGGCGAGTGGCTGGCCAAGGAGATCGAGAAGCGGACCGGCAAGGAGGCCCGCACCACGGTCCTCGGGCACATCCAGCGCGGCGGCACCCCGAGCGCCTTCGACCGCTGGCTCGCCACGCGCTTCGGTCTGCACGCCATCGACGCCGTCCGCGACGGCGACTTCGGCAAGATGGTCGCCCTGCGCGGTACCGACATCGTCCGCGTCCCGATCTCCGAGGCGACGGCCAGGCTGAAGACGGTGGACCCGAAGCTCTACGAGGAAGTCGGGGTGTTCTTCGGCTGACCCCGCACACCCGGACGCCGCCGCGGGGGCCGCGGCGGCGGGGGGCGCCCCCCCCCCCCCCCCCCCCGGCCCGCCGGGGGGGCCCCGCCCGCGCCGCC